>DATGXB010000029.1:0-20078 GCA_035299225.1 Nostocaceae cyanobacterium
CGTCAAAGTTCCTTCTAATGTGAATATTCCTGTATTTGTGAAAGAGGAATTTAGCGATTTTTATAAATCCATGTTCCAAACTTCCTACACCAGAGAAAATCAGAAAGTCGCATTTTTAGAATATGCTTGGGATATGAGCACTTGTGACCCTTGTGCTGCACCAAATTTAAGCAATGAGGAATTAAAAGAAGCGGGTGTATTTTGGTTAGATAATGATTATAGTGATTTTGTTCCCCCAGCTTCAAGGGTACGTCGTCCATCTAGAAGTAATGTATTTATTACTCGCTTGCACGTCCGTTATACCCGTGATAAATTCCCAGAAGATTTAGTTTTTCAGGAAACATCAAATCAGGAATCTTTTCAAGGACGTTACGTTTTACAGCATCCATTCAAAGGTGAAATGAAATGCGCTGCGGGTAAACAATACCAACGTTCTTTGCGTCCTCGCTTTGAAAAAGAAGCCCAAACTTTAGCTAATTTAACTAATTGGAAAATTCAAGATATTCGTAAAAAAATGGAATTGACTACTGGTAGTTTTAAAACTTCTTGGTGGGATGATATTTTCAGTTGGTTTGGAATTTCATAAAAATAGTGCGATGGCATTTCGCCATCGCATAACCTTTAAGCTGATAAACTTTGTACTCCTATCCACCCAGTAACAGAGTGCTGCTTGGTAGTAAAAGTTGATGTTTGATTTTGGGTTTTTGTTAAATCAATGGAATTTTTCAGCACAGATAATGGCATTTCTTGCCAACAGGTGCGACAAAACCAATAAGCTCCAGAACTGCGTATGTGTGATAACAATATATCGGAACAGCAAGGACAGTAATTCATAAATTTTCTAAATCCTTTTTTTATAGATGTTTTCGTTCTTGAGTTATTGTGACGGTAAATAGCCGGTCTATATAACCTGAAACTCCTGTTAGGAAAAACTTTTATTATTAGTCAAGGCTACACTAACAGATTTTATTAACTAAAAAACATGGAAATTGTTATCTGGTGAGAGTTTCAGATTATATACCGTCAACTAAACAGTTGTTAATTAACTCAAGGGGAGTTAAAGGTAATACTCTATTAATTTAAATCAAGAATGTGAGGATGTTGTGAGGATACGTAACTAAATTAAAATATTAGTTTACTTTTCTACATATTTAGTGAGTTGTTACTTTAAGTTTGATCCCCTTGCGTCCTCACAAGATCCTCAAAATATTTGAGTATAAAAAAAATGTATCAACCAAAGGCAATGTGAAACACAAAATAATACTTAATTAAATCTCTTTAGGTATAATCAGGACTCAGTATTATGGTAGAAGCACTACGCAATTATGGCGATCGCCAATCAACCAAAGAACAGGCTTTAGTATTACCTTTTAACTCCGTTGGTATTGCAGATATTCCCCTTGTAGGTGGGAAAAATGCCTCTTTGGGGGAAATGATCCAGCAACTTAAATCAAAAGGTGTACAAGTTCCCACAGGCTTTGCTACAACAGCTTATGCTTACAGATACTTCATTACTAATGCTGGTTTAGAAGCCAAACTCAGACAGATTTTTGCTAATTTAGATGTAGAAGATGTTGACAATTTGCGCCAATGTGGTAAGCAAGCCAGATTGTTAATGTTAGAGACTCCCTTTCCCCTAGAATTACAAGAGGCGATCGCTCGATCCTACCAAACTCTCTGTCAAGAATACAGTATAGATACGGATGTGGCTGTGCGTTCTAGTGCCACTGCCGAAGACCTCCCGGATGCTAGTTTTGCCGGACAACAAGAAACATATCTCAATGTTCACGGCTTGCAAGCGGTTCTCGAATCCTGTCACAAGTGTTTTGCTTCAATTTTCACAGACCGCGCTATTTCCTATCGGCAAATTAAAGGCTTTGATCATTTTGATGTGGCTTTATCCGTCGGTGTACAGAAAATGGTGCGATCGGATTTAGCTTGTTCTGGTGTGATGTTTACCATTGACACCGAAACCGGGTTTAAAGATGCCGCCTTAATTACTGCTGCCTATGGTTTGGGCGAAAACGTGGTACAAGGTGCCGTTAACCCAGACGAATATTTAGTCTTTAAACCCACCCTCAAACAAGGTTTCCGCCCCATCTTGCAAAAACGTCTGGGAACAAAAGACATTAAAATGGTCTATGACGTAGGCGGTTTGAAGCTGACTAAAAATATTTCTGTACCCCAGTCCGACCGAGTTGTATTTGCTCTCAATGATGAAGAAATTTTACAACTAGCAAAATGGGCTTGCATTATTGAGGATCATTATTCCCAAGTGCGTGGTATTTACACGCCGATGGACATTGAATGGGCTAAAGACGGGATCACCAATGAATTATTTATTGTTCAAGCCCGTCCCGAAACAGTACAATCACAAAAATCCCGCAACGTCCTCAAAACCTATCAACTCAAAGAAAAAGGTCAAGTGCTGTTGACTGGTCGCAGTGTGGGGGAAATGATTGGCCAGGGTAAAGCCAGAGTCATCCTTGATGTTCACAATATTAACCAATTCCAAGCCGGAGAAGTGTTGGTCACTAACCGCACTGATCCAGATTGGGAACCAATCATGAAAAAAGCCAGCGCCATTGTCACAAACTCCGGTGGACGCACCTGCCATGCGGCGATTATCGCTAGGGAAATGGGTATTCCGGCAATTGTCGGATGCGGTAATGCTACTACTGTGTTGAAGACTGGGCAGGAAGTTACTGTTAGCTGTGCTGAAGGGGAAACTGGCAAGGTTTACGGGGGTTTATTACCTTTTGAAGTGCAAGAACTTCCTTTGGATAACTTGCCCCGCACCCGGACGCAAATTTTAATGAACGTTGGCAACCCAGAAGAAGCCCTTGGTTTAACAGCGATTCCTAATGATGGGGTAGGGTTAGCCCGGATGGAATTTATTATTGCTAACCATATTAAAGCCCACCCCTTAGCCTTGTTGCACTTTGACCAATTAGAAGATGAGTTAGCTAAATATAAGATTGCCGAGTTAACTGCTCAGTATGAAGATAAAGCACAATTCTTCGTTGATCAACTAGCCCAAGGAATTGGGGCGATCGCCGCAGCATTCTATCCTAAACCTGTAATTGTCCGGTTATCTGACTTCAAGAGCAACGAATACGCGAATCTGTTGGGTGGTAGACAGTTTGAACCCAAAGAAGAAAACCCGATGATTGGCTGGCGTGGTGCTTCCCGTTACTATGATCCACGTTACCGCGAAGGTTTTGCCCTGGAATGTCAAGCCATGAAACGGGTACGGGATGAAATGGGTTTAACCAATGTGGTGTTAATGGTGCCCTTCTGCCGTACTCCCGAAGAAGGAAGACGGGTATTAGCGGAAATGGCTAAACATGACTTAGTTCGGGGTGAAAATGGATTGCAAGTTTATGTCATGTGTGAGTTGCCTAGCAACGTGCTACTAGCCGACGAATTTAGTCAAGTGTTTGATGGTTTCTCCATTGGTTCTAATGACCTGACACAATTAACGTTAGGTTTAGACCGAGATTCAGAATTAGTTGCCCATCTGTTTGATGAAAGAAACGCAGCTGTTAAACGAACTATTGCTCAGGCGATCGCCACTGCCAAAAAATATGGCCGTAAAATTGGTATTTGCGGTCAAGCACCCAGCGATTACCCAGAATTTGCCCGTTTCTTAGTTGAATTAGGCATTGATTCCATTAGCTTAAACCCTGATTCTGTCCTTAAAACAATGTTAGAAATTGCCGCCACAGAATCAGAACTAAACCAATAATTCATCCTTAACTTTTCGTTCCCAGTCTCTGACTGGGAATTTTTTAATTGAGGCTCTACTTCAACTAAAATCAGTAGTAAATAAAAATTATATTAATTCAATTTCTCACAATTTTCTATCTAAAAAAATCAGGACACAATTATCCTGTGTCCCTACAATTAAGAAAATACAATTATTATTCCTACTTGTTACTGATTACAATTAGGGTTACTGCCTGGAGTCGCATCGGGGTAGAAGGTACGCACCCCACCTTCTCTTCTGACAAATACTGCCTTGAAAGTTTTCCCTTCATCAGTGATGGTTAAATGACAAGCTTGATTTGTAGTAGTGGTATTGGGATTATTTTTATAACCCAAAGTAGCTATCTTTAAAATTTCTTCCGCATTTAATGTATAGGGATAACCCTTAATAGAAGATTGAGCAGTTCCAGTACCGACCTTCATCAATACCCCCATCGTGTAAACTGCACCGGGAATTACTTCTTCTCTGAAAGTATTATTATCTAATCTACCTGCTAAACCATCATTTTGCAGTTGTACATAACGTCCTACAAAGTGCAAACCACCTATAGAACCGCCTTGTACTGGTTCACCACAAAAAACGTGATCAAAACCTTCAACATTAAACCACACGTTAGTTAAATCATCTAAAAACTGAACATCAGTAGTGCGTCCCGCAACCAAAAATCCTCCCACATACTGCTTAATATTTGCTAATACAGTCGGGTTGTTATTCATTAAAGTTTGGAAATTTGATCTAGATACAACTGTCCCAGGTGCACCGCAAAGATTAACTACAGATGTATCAAAACTGTTGAGAGTTGGTGCGGGTGGTGTCACATCCGCCGGACTACCATAAGCTAGTCCAGATATGGGATTATCAATATTGTCGAAAAATGGCACAGAACCGGCGGGTAAAGAACCAGAACCACCGCTAGAACCATAATCAGTCATGACAATATTATCAATGTTGATTCTGTTAGAACCACCGCTAGTTTTACGCACTTCACAACGTACTGTCCCAGAAATATTAGGAGTGAAGGTTGCAGTTTGTAAAGTCGTGGAACTAGTAGTAATGGTTGAGCCGATTTGTGTCCAAGATGAACCACTATTTGTAGAACACCATAAACCCCAATTACTACTACCATCAGAACCAAATTTGGCGTGATCAATGGTTATTTCACCCGCACCTGTACTGCGATTAAATAACATTGATATTTTGCCAGTATTCCGAATCCTGGCAGATTGGCTACCCGTTTTTTGATCAGTGGATAAATTCCCAATTAAAGCATCATTAAAATTCCAAACACCTGAACTGAGGGTGACATTACCAGCCGCATAGCTGCCTTTTGTACCTGTTTCAAATCCTTCGGAAAGGGTAGCAGCATTAGCTCTAAAATTCACAAGGGAAATTAGTAGAATTGCTCCACTTGTAATCTTGAGCAAAGAATGAACTTTAAACATACCTGATAACTTCATTTACTTTGTTGGATTTATTGCTAAATCCTACTTTAAATAGGGGAAGTATGTCTTGTATGTCAGGATACAAAGTATAGAATAATTATTCAAGTTACAGCAAATTGCAGGTAAATAAAGTACAAACATTAATAATCAAGCCTGATGCTAAAGGAGCTTTAAACCTGTTCCCTGCTGTGCATTAATCTTCATCTTGAAACCATATTAGACCACAACGATCATTATTAATAATTACAATGCCTGTATCGAAGGTTGCATCTGTTAATGAATTCCAAGCACTCATAATACTATCATTGTTGATATTAGATAAATTGGTGAAAAATTGAGGTGTACCAGGAAATAAATTGATTAATTTCACAATAATTTTAGCCGCCTCTGATTCACTCATCATGGAAGTGGAATAGGCTAAATCTTTTGTCAAGGCAAAAGTTAATATTTTTTCTGCGGTTTGAAGATTGATTTCTTGCCAATTTGCACCCAAGGGACGATATCCTAATTGATTAACCAATGTGTCAATAATAGTAATTATATTTTCAGGTATCAGAGTTTGGGCTGATTTTAACTGCTTGATTTCTAGAGTTACTTCACCTATATCACGTTTAGCCATGATTTCTTGTTTTAAGGTGGTAATTTCGGAAGTATTTGCGGATGAAAACATAATTGTTATTTTTTTAAATTTAATTTGTATGGACACAGCAATGCTGTGTCCTAATTGTAATTTAAAACGAGAATTAACTTTGCTCTGGCTGTTCTGGCGGTTTAATTTCACATACTAGCTCATAAACGAAATTGGTGGGTGGTTGAGCAAATAGGGGAGACATTTTTTTTAAAATGCTAAGATAAATTTCGTTTTGATTAGCATCCATATCCTCTACACTTTCCCAAAAAATTACGGAAATCCCTTTATCTGTACCTGGTTCTTGTAATAGATATGCTCCTTTAAACCCTTCTGTATAGGTGGAAACGGCTTCTTCATACAGTTGTTTAGCCGCAGCAAATTTTCCGGGTTTAAATTCACCAATGGTAATATGAGCAAATTTATGTCTAAGAAAGTCCTGAAATTCCATGAGATATTTACCCTCGATGTTTATGATAAATACAATTTTTTTCGGATGCATTAATGTGTCTACATCAAAAAGCACAGTATAATTTATGAATGGGTTTTTGCTCAAAGATTAGATTAATTTTTCTAACTTTTTTAAGTATGCTCCAAGTAATGATTTAAAGATTTGATTGCTGAACTTATCTTTCCTTTGTTTCCAAGATATGATAACAGAATTACATCTGAACCAGTAACAAGTAAAATATAATCAAAATTTAAGATTTAAAAAAAATTAAAAAATCTGCATAAAACTTATTTGATACACTGATAAATATAGTTTATTTTTCTAACCATCCAAATTTAACTAGTGCAGGATGGTAGAAATAATCATCCAGTTGAAAGACCTGGAAATTACTACTTAATCAACCTTCTTCCCTCCTGCCTTCTTGCGCTAGGATTATATGAAAGAAAATCATCAATAAATCATAATTTGGTATCAATGCTTACGAAACAATAAGATAGTATTTTTCACTGTTAGTAATACTGTATTAAGCAATATTATATTAACTTAGTGATTTTACTGGGAATTATTTTACGCTCCAGAAAATCCATCACAGATGATTGCTATTTGGATGATTATGTATAATTAGGTAAAAAATATTTTTCCCTTTTACGTAATGCGAAGTAAGAAATTTAACTAAAATAGGAACAAGCGATCGCTATTTCACGATAAAATTTCTACATTGATAGGTGTTATCTTAACAAAATCACTATATTCATTAGTTAGGCTAATATCTAATCAAGGTTATTGATCCCTAATTTAGCCGTAAAATAAGATTGACTATAACAATATCCCTTAAAACTCCTTATGAGATGTTTATTTGACCTTCTGCTTTACTTAAATTTGTAAAATTGAGGTCAATAACTGTTAATATTTTATTCGTGACGCACTGCTCTCATGTCAAGAAAATAGTTAAAATTGACAAATTCATTATGAAATTCAACGAGCAGCTAATTGATTGGCCAAATTTAGATCAAGTGATGGATCGTGATCCTTTGAGGATTAGCCCTGATAATTATATAGTTGATGCTGTTATTTTGCTGAATCAAAAACTCAATCCCAAATTGGCTACATCCAGCTATAACAAATCGTTGTCCTCTATATCATCCACTCAATTCAATCAATCAGTGGATCATTGTGTTTTAGTGGTAGAGTGTAATAAATTACTGGGATTATTGACTGTCACGGATATAATTAGACTGATAGCTTTAGGTCAAGATTTAACCAAAGTAAAAATAGCTGAAGTGATGAGTAGTTCAGTAGTAACATTAGATTATGAAAATTATACTCACGTATTAAGTGTTTATTCAGTATTTCAACAATATAAAATACAATACTTACCTATTTTAGATCAAAAACAAGAGCTGTTAGGTCTAATTAGTAAAACTAGATTATTAGCAGCTTTAGAGATAGAAAAAATGTTTGGTATTGTGGCCACTCTAGAGCAAAATGTACAACCTTTATTCTCAAGGTCTTATCCAACTAATAAGCAATTTGAAACTATCAAGCGTAAAACTAATAATTATTTAAACAAGTGGATGAAAGATCAATCAAATCAATTAGTCCAAGTGAATCAAGAACTCCAAAACACTTTAGAAGAACTACAAGTAATTGAAGAGGAGTTGCGACAACAAAATGAGCAATTAATTACAGCTTATGAAATTGCTGACTTAGAGCGTCAAAGATATCGAGATTTATTTGAATTTGCACCAGATGGTTATTTAGTAACTAATCCAGCAGGAATTATTCAAGAAGCTAATCAAGCTGCGGCTTGTTTGTTATCTATGGCTGATAAACATATTATTGGTAAGCCTTTAGCATTATTTATCGCTCCACCAGAAAACAGCAAATTTATTACTAGGTTGAAAAATTGGCAACAGATTCAATATTGGGAAATGAGTATCAAACCTAGAGAGGGAGAACCATTTCCCGCTAGGGTGAGAGTGGCACCAGTGTATGATACCCAATGTCAACAAATTGGTTGGCGTTGGTTAATATGTAATATTTCTCAATGTAAACAAATAGAGGAAGCACTAAGGCAAGCTACGGATGATTTAGAATTGCGGGTGATGGAAAGGACAACAGAACTATTAATTGTCAATCAAAGATTACAACAGGAAATTAGTGAACGTCAACGTGCGGAAGAAGCACTAAAACAAAGTGAGCAACTTTATCGGCAGGTAGTAGAATATCAATCTGATTTAATCATTAGGATAGATTTACAAGGACAGCTGATTTTTGCCAACCAAGTTTTCTGTCAAACATTTGGACTGGAATTAAAAGAGTGTCTGGGTCAGTCAATGTTAGCATTTGTTCATCCAGATGATTTGATGATCGCAATAGAATATCTCAGGACCTTAGAATTACCACCTTATCAGTTAACTACTGGAGGGTTAAGAGTAGTAACAGTGAATGGTATCCGATGGTTTCAATGGAAAATGGCAGGAATTCAAGAGGACACAGGAAAAGTGAGAGAAATTCAAGCTGTGGGTAGAGATATTACTGAAAGTAGAGAAATAGAAATCGCACTGCGAGAAAGTGAAGAAAGGTTTCGCCATTATTCTAAAAATAGCCATGCTTTAATCTGGCTTGCTGATAGAGAAAATGGGGAGAAATTGTATGTTAACCCAGCCTATGAGACAATTTGGGGGCGATCGCTCCAAAGCCTGCAAGAAAACCCCAGTTCCTGGTTAGAGGCTATACATCCCGAAGATCGCGATCGCGTTTTTGCCAAAATAGAACGACACAAACAAGGCAAACCCACAAATCTAGAGTATCGAATTATTCATGCTGATGGTTCTGTGCGCTGGATTTGGGATCGGGGTTTTCCCATTCAGGATGAACAAGGACAAATTACCGCTTATGGGGGTATCGCAGAAGATATCACCGAACGCAAACAGGTAGAAAATTCATTGCGGGAAAGCGAAACCAGATTGACTCTAGCTTTAGAAGCGGCTCAAATGGGTATCTGGGACTGGAATCTGGTGACAGGTGAAGTCGTTTGGTCTGACAGTATGGGATTACTTTACGGTTTACCTTATGGTTTTCCCTGTCCCAATCATGAAGAATTTATCAAGAATTTTGTTCATCCTGAAGACCAACAAGCGGTACTGCAATTAGAAAATGATTCCATTACCAAAAGAATTCCCTACTCACAAGAATATCGAGTTATTCATCCAGATGGTAGTATACATTGGTTAGTATCTAAAGGTAAACCTTACTATGACCAAAATCGTCAACCAATTCGGATGATTGGCACAACCAGAGATATTACTGTTCGCAAACAAACAGAAGCAGCTTTACAGGAAAGTAGAGAACGTTATCGTTCAGTAATTAGAGCCTTGGGTGAGGGAGTTGTTCTATTAAATAAAGAAGGCAGAATCATTGCTTGTAATGGTAGTGCAGAACGCATTTTAGGCATGACTAGAGCAGAAATGCTTGGTATTAGTCTTCAAGAGCAAAAAGCCTGGAGAGTGATTTGTGAAGATGGTTCACCTTTTCCCCGTGATAATTATCCAGGGTTGATTACTTTATATACTGGACAACCATGCTCAAATGTGATCATGGGAATTTACCCACCTGATGGAAAACTCACTTGGGTGTCTATGAATAGCTATCCTCTAGTGCGGGAAAATGAAACACGACATGATGGAGTGGTAGTATCCTTCATAGATATTAGCGATCGCAAACAAGCTGAACAGAAAATTTATGAACAAGCAGCTTTATTAGATATTGCCACTAATGCTATTTTTGTCCAAGATTTACATAACCAAATTCTATTCTGGAATAAAGGTGCAGAACGTTTGTATGGTTGGCAGGAATTAGAAGCCAAAGGCAAAACTCCCCAAAAACTATTTTACTCTAAAAAATCTCCCCAACCTCAACTAGAAGGAGTAGCATTAAGAACTGTAGTTGAGTCTGGAACTTGGCAAGGTGAATTAAAAAAATTTACTAAATCTGGTCAAGAAATTATTGTTGAAAGTCGTTGGACATTAATGTTTGATAATTCTGGTAATCCTAAATCTATTCTGACAGTAGAAACAGATATTACCGAAAAAAAACAACTGCAAGAACAATTTTATCGCACCCAAAGACTAGAAAGCATAGGTACTTTAGCTGGCGGCATTGCCCATGACTTAAACAATATTTTAACCCCAATTTTAGGATCAGCCCAATTACTCAAAGGAAGATTTTCTCAGGATATTTCCCGTCATCAGCAATTACTAGCAATTATTGAAGATAATGCCAGACGCGGCGCAGATTTAGTCAAACAAGTTTTATCATTTGCTCGCGGTTTTAAAGGTGAACGTACCCAAATTCAAGTTAGACACTTAATTAGAGAAATTAGTCAAATTGCTAAACAAACATTTCCTAAATCAATAGAATTTATTACAGAAATATCAGAAGACCTGTGGTGTGTATGTGGAGATAGTACACAATTACATCAAGTATTAATGAATTTAGTCGTTAATGCTCGTGATGCTATGCCCCAAGGAGGACTATTAAAAATTACTGCTAAAAACTTATCTATTGATGAAACTTACACTAAAATGTATCTTGAAGCTAAAGTAGGAAATTACATTGTTATTGCTGTTCAAGATACGGGTTTAGGTATGAACCCAGAAATATTAGATCGAATTTTTGAACCATTTTTTACAACTAAAGAAGTTGGTGCTGGCACAGGTTTGGGTTTAACAACAGTCTTAGGAATTACTAAAAGTCACGATGGTTTTGTTAGTGTTTCTAGCCAAGTGGGTAAAGGGTCAGAATTTAAAATTTTCTTACCTGCTGTAGAATCAACACAAATAGTAAACTCAGATCAAGTGGAAATTTTACAAGGTGGGGGAGAATTAATTTTAATAGTAGATGACGAAGCACCAATTCGAGATATTACTAAAGTGATTCTCGAAAATCACAATTACCAAACACTAATAGCTAGTAATGGGATTGAAGCGATCGCACTTTATGCTGAATACAAAAACCAAATTAGCGTCGTTTTGATGGATATGATGATGCCAGAGATGGACGGCAATATAGCCATCCGCACCTTAAAAAAAATTGACCCTCAAGTGCAAATTATCGCCTGTACTGGTTTAAATACTACTGATATACCCGTGTCAGTAATTCTCACCAAACCCTATACAAACAAGGAATTATTACAAAAACTACATCAAGTTTTACAGAAGACAACGATTTGCTAAACCTGATCCTACTGCCTAAACTTTAACTAATTATTCACTTCGTTTTTTATTCAAAACTTAGCAAAATTTAAATTTTGCAATGATTGTTCTAATTCCTGTGATATTAAACTAAATAAAGTTTTTACTTGCTCATTAATCAATACCAATTTAGCGTAAATACCAATCATCACTTAAGTATTATTATAGTATGTGTAGAGTGGGAATTTTGGGTACAATCCTGAATATAAGCGAAAAATTGTAGGAAATGCTCACCTCAGTATTTTTTTAAAATCAAATCGAAATCCTATATACAGCACATTTCAGGTAAATAAAGTACAAATTGATTGAGTTAATTTAAAATTGCTAGAGTTTTAATCTTCAGCTAATAATCTTTGTTTAGCCTGTAAAAGCTTCTGTTTATGTTCTTCGCTAACCGTTGGATATTCTAAATTTAATTGTTGTAATTTATTGCAGATAATATCAGCTACTATTAATCGCGTAAACCATTTGTGATCAGCCGGAATAATATACCAAGGTGCCCAAGGGGTGCTAGTATGATTAAAAATATCTTCATAAGCTGCCATATAATCAGACCAAAAATCACGCTCATATATATCACTAGCCGAAAATTTCCAATGTTTAGCAGGTGAATCAATCCGTTTTAAAAACCTTTTTTTCTGTTCCGATTTTGAGACATTAAGGAAAAATTTTAAGATAATAATTCCATTATTAACTAAATACTTTTCAAAATTATTAATTTCTTCAAATCTCTGTTGCCAAATTTGATTACCTGCGGGAATTTGTGGAAGTTGTTGTTTAGACAAAATCTCTGGATGAACACGCACTACTAGCACTTCTTCATAGTAAGAACGGTTGAAAATACCAATTCTTCCCCTTTCTGGTAAAGCTTTCATTGAGCGCCATAGATAATCATGATCTAATTCTTCTACACTAGGATTTTTAAAACTAAACACTTGACAACCTTGAGGGTTAACACCAGACATTACGTGTTTAATAGTGCTATCTTTCCCGGCTGCATCCATAGCTTGAAAAATCAATAATAAAGCATAAGTATTTTGAGCATAGAGAACATCTTGATATTCTGCTAATTGTTTAATTCCAGTTTGTAATTTCTTTTTAGCGTCGGCTTTTTGATGAAAATCACTAATATAAGCTGGATCAAAATCTTTTAAAGAAATGTTTGTTTTTGGTGAAACTAAAAATGAATGATGATTCATAGTTGAAAATCCCCGATTATAATAGGCTGATAATTGACAATCAGAATACACTATTACTAGCCTAGCGAATAAGTGCAAATGTGGTGCATTCGGTGGACATTTCTTCATCAACTATGGCAAACAGTGCATTAAAAAAGCCCGCTTGCGCGGACTAACAGAAAATATTGTTGGTCTTGTTTTAACAACCCCCACCATCACCACTACAACCCCCTCCATCACCACCACAACTTCCACCATCACCACCCCAACTCCCACTATAGCCACCACTATCACTACTGTAACAACTGCTACTATCATTCCAGGTACTATGACTGCTATGGTAATCAAATTCGTTATTAATGATTGATTTAGAGCGACCTTTGCTACTAGTTTTATTTGTTTTACTATGACTCAAGCTAGGGCTTAATATCATTAAAACTACAAAACTTATAAACAAAAACAATATGATTACCGAAAAGCCAGGGAGATTATTATTTGTACTTGATTGTCCTTGATATGTTTGCGAAATGTATGTAGTTTCCTGCATAACTGAAATCATATTCATGCTAGAGCTTTTTTGATTAATATGCAATTTCATTGTTTTACCTGATTAAAATCACAACTGTTTTAGTAAATATCTACCTTTTTAACTTGGACTGATTCCAGAAATTGAATGTTATTTTTGACTGTTACTTGTAAGTATTATACATAAAAATCCTCGATAATTAAATTATGTGAATTTTGTATCAAACACTACTTTGGTAATTAAATATGATATTCAAGGAATTAAGATGACTAAAAAATTAGCCACCTTATTTGTTAATTGTGAGGCTGTTAATTAGTGAGTAAATTAACTAACCTGTTTGCTTGTCTCTAGAAGTTTGATTAATTCTCGCCTTTGTTACAAAACTTAACAATAAGTTCTTAAACCACAGATGATTAAAAGTAATAAATAAGTGTTGTAAAGATGATAGCTTTTGTAAACGCCACCATAATGCTATAGTAAGTTGAGGCTTAATATCTTGCTGATGAACGGTATAACTAAAACAGCGTAGTAAAAAGCATCTATTTGGTTGATAAGTTAACAGCCAAGCTTGCTCAAACATCAGTAAATCTTTTACCCAAACTGGTGTAATTTCTGGAGTTTCTCGGATAAAATTAGCGAAGGCGATCGCATCATCTTGATGTTTTTTAATTCCCGTTGGTAAATAACTCTCCGCATATCGCCAAAACAAAGTATTAAATTCCTTACCCAAAACTCGCGCAGTTCTTGGTAATAATTCCCTTAACTCTCCCAAGCGTTTCCACTTCAAAGAATTAGCAAAAACAGTTACATCTTGTGCTGCTAATTGTGATAATTGTTCTATCTCAACCAAACTTAACCCTAATTCAGCACCAACAACTTCAGGCTGATTAAAAAAACGCTCTCTAAATTCTGTATTAGTATACAGCTTGGCTAAAACTTGTTGCACTTGTTCTAAAGCCATTTACCCGCACTCCTGCCAATTTCTCTGGCTGTTTCTAACTCTATTACTAATTCTGCAAAAGTAGGTAAATTCTCATCTCTTTCTAACACAATTCCCTTCACATCTGCAACATTTACCACCTTCTTCATTAACTCCCAAACTTCCCCAGGTGTTGATTGAGAATGACTATCAATTAATATGTCATCATGCCAATGTCCCCCCACAAAATGTAATTGTGCCACCCTTTCCCAAGGTAAATTTTGCCAAAACTCCTCTATATCATCACCAAAATTTACCGCATTGGTATATAAATTTGTAATATCTAACAACAACCCACAATCACATTTTTCTACAACTTCCGTTAAAAATTGTGCTTCTGTCATTTCTGCACCCGGAAGTTTTAACATATAAGTAATATTTTCTAAAATCAAAGGTACATCTATTAAATTTTGCACCTCAGTTATATTTTGACACAAAACATTTACTACCTCTTTAGTATAAGGTAAAGGTGATAAATGTCCGATGTCTACTCCACCCGCTTTAGTAAAACAAATATGTTCACTCCACCAAGGGGGGTTTAGTTGTTTTACCAATGCGGCTAATTTATGTAAATAATCTTTATCTACACCTCCAGCACTACCTAAAGATAAATTTATTCCGTGAGGAATCAGGGGAAAATGTGCCGCTAATAATTCTAGTTCTTGTTGTTTTTCTGGTGGTGTATCTAGATAATGTTCAGCCACAATTTCCAAAAAATCAACTTTTTGACGATTTAGAAATAAGTCACTTTTGAATGGTTGTCGAAAACCTAAACCTACTCCTAAAGTCGGAATATTACCCCACATTTGATTTAACCTCCTCCACAACCACCGCAACCACCTCCACCTCCACAACCACCTCCACCACCGCAGGAACTTCCACCGCAGGAACTTCCACCGCAGGAACTTCCACTGTAGGAACTACTGCTACTGGGTATAGGTGCTAACACTTGTTGATATGCTGCAAAAGCACTTCCGGCTAAAACATTAAAACCAAATAATGCTACCCCTAAATTATAATCAAATGGAGCAGCTATATCTGTTCTAATTTTTTCTTTTAGGTTGCTAAAGGTTGATTGCAGTTTGTGAATGTATTTTTGTCCTAAATGGCTAATACGATTTGGTTGGTTGCAAATCAATAATAATATTATCATCCCAACAATAGCCATACATATTAGGAAACCAACGTTAGTATATCCTCTAAATAAAGCAGCAAGAAATTTAAATCCTCCTAATCCCAAAATAATTAAACTTCCGAAACAGCGAATTTGTGAAATTCGACTTTTATATTCTTCAGAAATCAGAAGTTTTTCTTTTAATAATTTGCGTTCATAAACTAAGCACTGTGATTCTATACTTTTCTCTAAACTCCACCAACCATACTCTTGACATCTGATTTTACTAGACAGTTTATTATAAATAGTTTGGACTATTGGATGCAGTTTATTACTTTCGGGTAAATTTATTGTGCAAACGAAGTAATTATCATCAATTTTTATATGTTTATCCCGGATTAAATCCATGACGGCTACTTTGATTACCGCTTTTTCTCCTCCTACTAAATAAGCAATTTCATAAGCATCTAATTCCATAGGTATTAAAGGTAAACTCAAATTTTTAGTAGGATCTGTTACTAAAAAGTTGCTTACTGTTAAGGTAATCAAAATCACGGTTACATACAATATCAAAAAATGAGGTCCATACATATTCGCTACTATGTTAGCACTAGGAATGGCGATCGCTACTAAAACCGCAATCAGGATCAAAGAACTTGCTTTGTTAGGCATACTTTTTAACCACCTTATATACTAATTGGAAGGCTATTAGTTAGCGCGTAAACTAATATACCTGTTGGCTTTTCTCTCGCAGACTTGTTAATTGTCTGTTGTTTTACAAATCTTCATAATTAATATTGCTATGAACTTGCAAATTCAAATATTAGCCACCACAACCACCGCAACCACCACCGCAACCACCACCACAACCACTACCGCAGGAACTTCCACTACTGCAAGAACTTCCACCACCACAAGATACACTACTACTGCACCCACCACTACTAGAATTACTTCTATAATGGCTTGTAGTGACGACAGGAAAAAAGATTTTTTGATATTCTGAGTAAGCGGTTTCTTCTAAAACAGATAAACCAAATAAAGCCACCGCTAAGTTATATTCTAATTCGGAAGAATCTGGGGTTTTGATTTTTTGCTTTAATTGAGAAAACGCTTGTTGGAGTTGTTGTAAATAAGCCGTTGCTAAAGTAGTTATCGGTTGCCGACTGCAAATACAAAACAGAATAAACATGGACACCAAAGCCATCATAATTAAATATCCGACGTTATGATATCCTTTAGTTAAAGCTACGATTAATTTGAAACCACCCAAACCCAAAATGATCAAACTAGCTATCGAACCAATTAAAATTCTTCTGGGGAATATTTCATCATTGAGGATATTGTCATCTATTAATTGTTGTTGATAAATGGCTGTATGAGGCTGGATGATTTCAGCTATAGATTCAAGAGAAATTGTGGTTCTGGGATAGGCGGAAAAATAAGTTAAAGTCGCTCTTTCTAATGTATTTAAGTCAGTAATTGGAGAATGATTAGGATTAACAGTAATTTTTTTGTCGTCAATTTGTAAATAATTCTTTTGGATTAAATTCATGATTGCTACTTCAGCCACTCCCTTACTAGCAGATTTTAAGTAAGCGATTTTATAGGGATCTGGTTCAATGGGAATAGGGATTAAAGGCTGAGTTTTATAGATTTCTGGTTCGGTTAATTGCCAGCAAATAAACAGAGTCGTAACAATAACAACCCCATAAAATAACAGAAATAAGGGACCATACATATTAGCGATGAATTTCAGCAATAGCTCTGGTATGATGAGAGCGATCGCTATTACAGCTAAAACCCCTACCAAAACTTTAGGTGTGGACAATTCTGTATTTGAGTTATTTACTAGTTTTTCCCACATAAATTAAATTATGGTGATGGAAACTTGACTGTAATATTACTGTAACATAAGTTTTCCCAGATGTAAACTCAATCACTTGTGAGCTTAGTTCCGCATCTTTTACAAAATGCAGCATCAATATCATGAAAAGCTAAACCACAACCTAAGCAAACCTTTTCTACCTGATTTGTACTTTTCACCAGTCGCTTAATTAAATCCCCCACTTGCCAAGGAATTAAAGCCACCCCGGTTAAAATCATTAATAAAGTAAATAATCGTCCAAACTCAGAAATTGGCACTAAGTCCCCAAAACCTACCGTTGTCATCGTCACCACCGAAAAGTAAAAAGCATCTAAAAAAGTGCTAAATACTTGTGGATTAATTGGATGTTCAACTTGATAAATTAAACCAGAATAAACAAAAATTATCGCAAATAAAGTAAATAAAATGCGGATAAAAATAATCCCATCTTCATTACTAATACTACCAATTAAAAATTTTTTGTCTATAAATCTGAGTAAACGTAAAATTCTAAACCACCGCAACAAACGGATAAATCTAGTATCTACTACTCCGATAAAAAAAGGCAAAATCGCCATTAAATCAATGATGGCGTAAAAACTTAGTACATAATTAATTTTATTTTTTGCACTCCACAACCGCACCAAATACTCAACTACAAACACCACTAAAACAATATTGTCTATCAACTTTAGCTGCCAGCGTAATTCAGCAGAAATAGGATAGGTTAATGCCACAAAAATTCCTGAAGATAACAACACCAAAGCCGCTATCGTTAAATTAATGGCTTTACCGGCTGGTGTTTCTAGGTCTGTTAAGTAAAATTCAGTTTTCTCTCGACTTATTAACATAATTTCACAAAATCAAATTTCACTAATTGATAAATATAATCAGAAAATCAGTTATCCTATTACATAATCCACCTACCTTTTAAATGTCAATGAACGAAGAATATTTTATGCACTGTGCTATAGAAGAAGCAAAAAAAGGGGATGCACCTTATGGTGCAGTAATAGTTAAAGATAATCAAATTGTAGCCAAGGCTTATAATACTGTTGTTCAAGATAGTGATCCATCAGCCCATGCAGAAATTAATGCTATTCGTATTTTAACAAATGAACTCAAAAATTATTCTCTTGAAGGTTATAGCATATATACCACTGGTGAACCTTGTCCGATGTGTGCTGCGGCTTGTGTTTGGACAGGAATATCAAAAATTATTTACGGTGCTTCCATTCAAGATTTAATCGAATTAAATCAAGGTCAAATCAATATTTCTTGTGAAGAAATTATTGCCCAATCTTTTAGAAATATCACTGTTAGTAAAGGAGTTTTAAGAAATGAGTGTATAAAGTTATTTCAACCTTAAATTTTCGGTTTTAACTTTTAGGTGGGCATGATTTAAAATCTGTAAAGATTTTACCCATTAATTTTTATGTCCACCCTACCAATAAAGGCGAGATTTGATTAATTATTGTTCCCGTGGTGGTTTAAACATGATTTGAAAAGCATTCTTGTTAAGAGGTTGTGTTTAAATTTTCAACCCGGCTTGTTTTGATTGATAAAGTGACTGATATAGGATTTATGTTGGAATTTTGAAAAATTAGGGGTGGGCATTTACTACAATTTTCCGCTTCTATTCAGTGTTTTACTCAAAAATGCCCACCCTACACATACTGGTGCAGGGTACTTGAAATTGTGTTCCGCCAAATAGTCCACTATGCCAATAAAATATAATTACAGAACATCCCCAACAGTAAAGGTTTTTCCTTCTACTGTAACTTCGTCGCTGGCTTCTAACTTTCGCCCTCTGCGGGTTTCAACTTCGCCGTTAACTTTAACGTCACCATTAATAATCATTATTTTAGCTTGTCCGCCAGTGGGAGCAATACCCAAAAACTTTAAAAATTGGTCGAGTTTAATCATATACATTACCTAAAAATAACTTTTAACCATTTTCACTTATTGTATTTGATACCAAGCAGTTAAAGCCACAGCCAAGGCATCGGCAGCATCATCTGGCCGGGGAACGTAATCTAAATCTAACTCTCGTGCTACGGCATCCTGTACTTCTGCTTTGTCCGCATTGCCATAATTGGTTAACGCTTGCTTGATTTGGGCTGGTGTAAACTCCAGATAAGGAAGTTTGTGCTGTCCCAAAACTAGCATAATTACACCTCTAGCCTGTGCAACGAGAATCGTACTTGACATACGATAGAAAAATAATTTTTCAATAGCGACTAAATCCGGTTTTAGCTCATTGATTAGGGTGTGTAAATCATCATATATAGTACACAAACGCTGTCCTACTTCTGTATCTGCTGGTGTGCTGATGATACCAAAATCTACCAGTTGAGCGATCGCATATTTTCCTTTTGCTTGACTTTGCTGACAACTAATGATGCCAAATCCTAAAATAGCCAAACCCGGATCTATTCCTAAAATACGTTTTTCCATTTAACTTTAATCTTGGTGTATCTACATTAATAGAGTAAGGATAGAAGGCAGGAAGATCAGATAATTCCCGTGCCTCATCTCCCCTTAGCCTCCATTCTGGCAATTTACCAGGACTAGCTGGCAGTATTATCGAATCGAAAAATATCATAGTGCAAGGAGGCAGAAGGCAGAAGGCAGGAGGCAGGAGGCAGGAGGTAAGAAGGTTGATTTAACTGATGTTTGATAGGGTTTAACTGGATATTTATTTCCGCCATGCTGCACTAGTTACAAAAGGGTGCAAAGTATAGGGTACAGAAGTGCAGAAAGGATGAGGAAGATGAGGAAGATGAGGAGGATGAGGAAGATGAAGAAAAAAACAGGATTTTTAGAACTGTATTTTTTTCTTTCCCCCCTGCCCCCCTGCCTTCTTCCC
>DATGXB010000030.1:0-61547 GCA_035299225.1 Nostocaceae cyanobacterium
GGGTGATGAAGAGGCAGGGGGGCAGGGGGGCAGGGGGGAAAGAAAGATGAAGGGGCAGGGGGGCAGGGGGAAAGAAAAAAGAAAAAAGAATTAATTTTCTATTGCCTGTTGCCTATTGCCTGTTGCCTATTGCCTATTGCCTGTTGCCTATTGCCTGTTGCCTATTGCCTGTTGCCTATTGCCTATTGCCTATTGCCTGTTGCCTATTCCATTCCTACGCATTCATTTTGAGTATCACGAATTAAAATCCCGTCTTCCATTTCCACGATGCGATCGGCAATATCAAGAATGCGGTTATCGTGAGTTACTAATAAAATTGCTGTTCCCTGTTCCTTCGCTAAACCTTGCATAATTTCTACCACATCCCGTCCTGACTGCTTATCTAGTGCTGCTGTGGGTTCGTCTGCTAAAACTAGAGGTGGTTGGTTGACTAATGCACGAGCGATCGCTATTCTTTGTTTTTGTCCACCTGATAAATTATCTGGATAATAATTAACTCTCTCTTGTAAACCAACTGAGGTTAACATCTGTTGTGATTTATTAATTGCATCAGTTTGAGAAAGACCTTGGTTCAGCTCTACTGCCATTTGCACATTTTGCCTTGCAGTTAAAAATCCTAACAGATTATGAGCTTGGAAAATATAACCTATATTCCGGCGAATTTGCACTAATTTACTTTGACTAGCACCAGCTAACTCTTCACCCAAAAACTTTAAACTGCCTTCTTGTACAGACCTCAAACCACCAATTAAACTTAGTAATGTAGTTTTTCCTGAACCAGAGGGCCCGGTCATAATCACAATTTCACCAGGATACACTTCAAGATTGATATTAAATAAAATCTGTCTTTTTAGTGTGCCTTTACCATAGTAATGATTAATGTTTTTAATGTCAATTACAGCTTGTTTTTTAGTCATATATTTCTCTCAAGTAGTTGGAAATAAGGCAGGAGGACGGAACACCTGCCTCCTAATTAAAATATATCGGCTGGGTCGGCAGAGTTTAATTTTCTAATAGCAATTATCCCAGAAACAAAACACATGATAATTGTTAATATCAACACAGTTATAGCACGTTCAAAACTCATAAATATTGGTAGGAGTGTAGCATCTTTAGCAACTTTATACAGTAGCATAGCAGAAGCCCAACCAGGTATATAACCAATAATAGCTAATATTAAAGCTTCTTGGAGAATAACCGTTAATAAATATTTTTGTGTATAACCTATGGCTTTGAGGGTAGCATATTCAGATAAATGATCTGTTACTTCTGTATACAGAATCTGATAAACAATTACAGTTCCCACAATAAAACCCATAATTGTCCCTAGAGTGAAGATGAAACCGATAGCTGTAGTTGTTGCCCAGTAATTACGCTCAAAATCAATAAATTCTTGTTTGGTGAAAACATTTATATCTGTAGGTAAATAATTACGTAAATCTTGAGCTACTAATTCAGCATTTGCACCTGGTTGTAGTTTAATTAAACCAATATCAATTAATCCTGGTTGACGATTATTAAATATTCTTAAAAAATTTACATCACTGGTAATTAAGTTACCATCTGCACCAAAAGATGTTCCTAAAGTAAACAATCCAGCTACTCTAATTCGCCTTCTGCGTACCTCAACTGTGATATTTTTCCCTTGTTCAAATTCATCTGCAATCGGTCCATATTCTGGACGAGATGAACTGTCATATAAAACCACGTCGGGCAATTTTAATTGATTTAAGTTCTCTCCAACTCCGGGTAAATCAAATAAGTTTACTTCTGGATTGATGCCATAAATTAAGATACTTCTAGGACGACCAGTAACGGGATTTTTCCAACTGGTATAGTCTAAATAAATGGGATGCACAGATTTAACAGCAGGCAAATCTAAAGCTTTATATAACCGCCTTTGGGAAAAGCTTTTCATTGCTAATACTGCATTAGACTGATTATTAATTAAAACCACATCTCCTTGTAAACTGTTATGCATCCTGACGTTACTGTAATATAGTGCATCCTGAAAACCTAGTTGCATAAACATCAAGATATCAGCAAAAGCAATACCTGATAAAGCTACGGCTAGGCGAGTTTTTTCTCTGGTTAGTTGTAGCCAAGATAGAGGTATTCTTTTAATCATGTTTTGAGTTTATTGGTAGGAAGAGGACAGGGGAAAGGAAAATGAGGAAGTCATAAATCCAAAATCTAAAATCCAATTTATTGGTTTTTGGTAGTAGTAGAATCGGTGTTAATTTCTACAACTACTTTGGCGTTAGTTAAACCAGAAACGCGGCCACTGTCGGCTGGTGACAGAGCGATTTTGACTTCTACAACTCTGGCATCTACATCTGCGGCTGGGTCTGTATTTAACACATCTTTTTTACCAATTTTGCGACCAATATCGGTAATAGTTCCTGTTAATTGACCATTAAATGCACCATTATTACTGCTAATAGTCGCGGTTTGCCCAACACGCACTTTACCGATGCTATCTTCCGTAACTTCTGCCACTACAAACATTTGATCAGTTTGTCCGACTTCAGCAATACCGTTAGCACTGAGGACTTCACCCGTTTTGGTAAAGACTTTGAGAATTTCCCCAGCAATGGGTGCTTTCACATAACTTTGTTGTAGTTCAACTTGGGCTTTTCTGACTAGAGCGATCGCACTACTAACTTGGGCTTGGGCTACTTGTATGCTAGTAGGACTAACATCTAATAATCTGTTTAATCGGGCTTTTTCTTCGTCTATCTGTCTTTGTAAAGTGTTTAAAGTTTTATCACGGGTAACTCTAGCTTCTATCAGTTGTTGTTGGAGTGTGGCTAAAGTTTGAACTTGAGTAGCCCTGGCTTGTGCTAGTTGTTGTTGAATGGTAGCGATCGCTTGTCTGAGATTAGCTTGGGTTTCGGCTAATTGTTGATTGGTGGTGATTGCCGTTAAACGTCTTCGATCTCTTTCCTGTTGAGAAATCGCCCCCTGACTATATAAATAATCATATCTGCTGGCATCTACCTGAGCGTTACGCTGTTCAGCACGGATTCGAGCGATCGCCGCTTTGATAGTTTCCCTCTGTCCCCGCAATTCCGCTTCTAAACGGTCTATTCCGGCTTGTTGGGCAATTTTCTCGCCACTTAATTGGGCAGCAATGCGGGCAATAGTCGCCTGTTGTGCGTCCCTCTCACCTACATATTGAGCTTGCAAACGGGCAATTACAGCCCTTTGGGCTTGGATATCTCTGGGTGAACCAGCCCGCACCTGTGCCAAATTAGCACGAGATTCTAATAGTCTGGCTTTTGCTTCTTCAACCGCCGCTAAATTAGTGTCACGATTATCTAAAATAGCGACAACTTGACCTTTTTCTACTCGCTGTCCTTCCTTAACTAGAAGTTGTTGAACCCTTGAACCGGAAGAGATACCCGTCGCCGGGGCAGAAAGTTTAACTACCTCCCCTCGTGGTTCTAACCGTCCTACCGCAGTCACACTATTAGGGACAGGTGCCATAGATACCGAAGCGGTAAGCTTTTTCAACTGTTCCATTCTAGCCGTCGCCAGTATTCCCGCAGCGATCGCCACTGGTAAAGCCACAGCAATACCCAACCAAATTTTTGATTTCTCAAGTGGCTGTTCCGTAAATTTTGGTCTTTCAGTCACCCTCGACATATTTTCAAAAATCCTTCATCATATCTCTGTTTAGCAAACTCAGAAAATAAATTTATCTCAACTGTTTTGATTCATAAATCTGCCCAAAATAAATTTATAACTAATAGCTGAATTGCATTTTTTCATGGCAATTAAGGTCATTTCATGATAAAAATAAACCACATGGAAATAAATGTTGTGCTAATAACTCAAGTGCATTCACAGGCACTCAAATCAAGGACATTAACACAAACTATTCATAAAATAGCCCTGGTATGTGATGTAATTGTGTAGTGTAATAACGTTTTTACTTGATATATTTTTTGTATCAAGCCGTCGGTCAAAAGTTAGATGCCACAATTGAAATTGTACAAATGCAAACATTTTCTAGATAATAAATAATTACCTAGACATTTTGTAATGTTGGAGATGACCATTCACAGAAACGGAGTGAAGAAATAAGAAGATGTTTTACCTGTTACGGTTTTATAAATCCCTTGAACTTTAGTTAAATGAATTCTACATTTACCCATCAAGAGAAAACGTAACGCATCTTACAGATACTTATATGAGTGAGGAAATATTAATTATTCTGGTAAATCAAATAGAACAGTAGTCATGTAATTTTCTGCCCAATCTGCACCAAAAGCCTTTTCTAGAACCCGACGAGTTTTATCATTTTGTTGCTGTTTAGTACAATAATTTTTCTGTCCAGCCAGGATTTTGGCGGTTTCGGAAGAGGGAAGAGGAGAGGATGCGATCGCCTGACTGCAATGTATTTCTAAAAACTCATTCACCCGACCCAAAAACAAACCCTCTTCCGTCTCATCACCCGGACGAATAAACAAACAAAACTGCGAAAAAATATCCCCCCACTCAGGTAAATCACGGGGTTGGGTAAAATTAATAGCTTTCAATTCCGCAAGACAACTATTATAACCTGCTGGTAAATTCCCCTCATTAGTAGGAGAAAGGTCCACAATAGCAGCACTGATTTGTCCTCGTCCTCCCACCAAATCACAGCCAAACATTGGCAAATCATATTCTGGACGGGGAAACATCACACAATGTAAAATATCCAACATATTGCCCACCTTCGCTAATTCCAAGTGCATCTTGCGAAAATGGGGACTTTGATAACAGCGATTTTCAATAATTAACTTTTCCCCCTCCAGCCTTCCTTCCACATATCCCAACTCAGCCGGCAGATGATAAGGCGATAAATCTAGGTATTTATGCCAAACCGCCTCAATACAATCAGCTAACTGCCGAATTAAAGGATGTTGTTGTTCTCGTAAGGAAGTAGTAGCGGACATATTAAAATTATTCTTATCTCATCTAGAAGTAAGTTTACCGCTAAATGGGATGCCATAAATTACAAATAATCAAAATTTGCCACAATCATTTCTTCTATACTAAGAAAGTGCTGTATAAAAAGCCGCCTGTTTATTACCAGATGCAGACAACTCCAGAATTAATTTATTAGCATCTTCAATCAGACTTGTTGGTAATTGTGTTACCTGTTCAGGTTCATCTCCTTGTAATTGGCAAATCAGTACAATTGCGGCAACAGCAGCCATTTGTAGTGAATAATCTAACTGAGAACAAGAAATATTTTGAAAATCCTGCTGTAGATAATCTTGTAAGTCTTGAATAATTTCGGAAGTAACTTTTTTAAACTTTTCAGGTATTTCAATTTCTGGTTTTAATCGCTTTGCTTGTAATAAATGATGTAAACCCTCATTCACTAACAAAGTATCACGACCAACAATCATTCCCAAAATATTTGTCACCACTTGCTGACCTTCATCAATTTTGATATGTGGTAACTCACGTTCTATTTCCGCAATTGATCTGATTGTAGCGCAACAGCATATTCCCACATATAAATGTAGTTCACTATTTGGGTTTAACATTAATTCAATCATCCCCAAGTATAGAGCTTCAAGAACTTCTCCATAACCAACTAATCTCTCAATTTTTTCAACGGAAGAATGAAGCATGGTATCTCTCTGAATGAAGAAAATAAAATTGTTCAAAATTAGCTAAAACTGATAATTTTGCTAGGAAGAATTTAGTGCATAAAAAAATGACTGTTTATTATCTGTAGCAAACAGCTTTGATATTAATTCATAGGCAGAATCTATAGCATTTTGGTATAATTTTATTTTTTCTTTTGGGTTATCTCCTTGTAGCTCACAAAGTAGTACAGTTGCTGCAAGACCTGCTATTCTCAATTTATATTCTAGTAGAGATGTAGAATAACCTTGAAATTCCTGACGTAAATAATCTTGTAAATCTTGTATTATGGTTATTGTAATTGGTTTCAATGAATCAGGAACTTGTATTTGAGGATTTAATCTTTTAGCTTGTAAGAAATGATGCAAGCCTTCATTGACTAACATTGTACTACGAACAACACCCAATCCCTCAACATCAACAACAGGATTGACAAAAGATGAAGTTTCTTCATATGATGTCCTATCTTTTAAATAGCGTTCTATATCAGCAATTGGTTTGATAGTAGCACAGCAAGATATTCCTAGATTCAGATGCAGTTCACTAGATGGGTTTGATTGCTGTTCCATTACACCAAAATACAGAGCTTCAATAAACCTTTGATTCTCAACTAATTCTTGGATGTCAGGATGGAAATTAATCATTGATTTTCCTTAATTTACTTGTAAACTATGGTTGGTTATATTTACCATATTTAGTTATTATATAGACATTCAACATAAACATCAGAAAACTTCAAACAATTAATAGCAATACTTACACTATTAACTTATAACAAACTTTAACTTGTGGATAGGCAAGCATAATGATTGTAGTAGGATACATTAATATTACATCGGGATACATTAATAAAGATACCATCTTAATTTTTTATCAATTGCTGTTTGCTAAATGTTCATTTCTACTAACCTGTGACAGTTACAGCGCTCATCTCTAATCATAATCATACTTGACTTCCAGAAATATATGTAGGATGATCATTTTTAAGCATAAATTAAATTGTATTAAGAACTTCACCTAAAGATTAATCACCCCACATATACTTGCTGAATAATTATGCTTGAATTTCCTGTGAATTCAGTTTAATTAAGCAATCAGGACGTTTACTCTTTAGTTGCTGTGCAACACCTATTAAATCTCGATTACGATCATTAATAGTTATTGTTTTTAAGTTTTTTAAACCTGCTAATTTCAAAATTACTTTTTCACTTAGAGATGTCCGTGAAGTAAGAATTTCAGATACATTTGCTAATTTGTTATTGAGAGTTAAATAGTTAAATATTTCATCATCCACACCTGGAGAATATAAAAATAATTTTGAATACACAGCGAAATCAATAAAGTCTTCTTTAGCCGTAAAATATTTGAATTCGAGCTTATCTATAAAATTTGGTATCCAAGTAAAATATTCTGTTTCTATCCATATAGAGATAATTTCGTTATTTTCTTTTAATTGTACGTGAATCATCCTTTTTTGAAATTCTTTTGAGAATAGTTCAAAAGTTTCCAGAGATCCATTGCTATCCCAAGAAAAATACTGATTAAATTCTACCGAATCTAATCCTAAATATTCCATATCTCCTGAATAGTTCCAGACAACACTTGTTGACACTGGCCATCCATCTTTAATTAAATGCTCTCCCGTGCATAATTCATCTCCCGCTTCAATTTCATAACCAATCCCAGAAAAAGCTTGATTTTCATAGGATGAATAAGAAGATAAATATTCTCCGTTAAACTCCAAACAATCTACATTAACACGCAGAAGATTTGGATCATTCGGCAAATACTTACTTCGATAATTGCCAATCTGAATTCCGTCTTTAAACTCTAAAAACTCTTCAATTACACATCCTTTCAGCTTGAAGCTTGCTCCTGTAAATAGTTGTCCTTCATAGTAATATTTTTGATCTATGTAGTTAAGATATGAAAAATTAACTTTTAGCATTGTTTTCTATTATTGGAAAATACACATAGAGTAGTCATTTGTAAGCATAGTTAGCTCGTATTCAGAACTTAACTCAAGAGTAAACACTCTACATATACTCGCTGAGTAATTATGCTTTAATTTCCTGTGAATTTAGTTTAATTAAGCAATCAGGACGTTTACTCTTTAATTGCTGTGCAACACCTATTAAATCTCGGTCATGATATTTAAGGATTATTCTTTTGAGATTTTCTAAACTTGCTAATTCCAAAATTATTTGGTCACTTAGAGAAGTATTTAAAATATTAATTTCAGATACGGTTGCTAATTTATTTTTTGACATAAAGTAGTTAAATATTTCGTCATCTATACCTTGGGAATATAATCCCAATTTTGAACTAAAAGCGCAATCACTAAGGTCTTCTTCAGTTGTAAAACATTTAAATTCGAGCTTATCTATAAAATTTGGTATCCAAGTAAAATATTCTTTTTCTATCCATATAGAGATAATTTCGTTATTTTCTTTTAATTCTACTTGAATCATCCTTTTGTGCAATTCTTTTGAAAATAGTTCAAAATCTACCAGAGAGCCATTGCTGTCCCAAGAAAAATACTGCTTAAATTCTACCAAAACTAATCCTAAATGTCGCATCTTACCTGAATAATCCCAGACAATACCTGACCCTGGCCATCCATCTTGGATTAAATACTCTCCAGTACAATATTTATCATCTACATCAAGTTCATAACCAATCCCAGAAAAAGTTTGATTTTGGTAGGATGTATAAGAGGTTAAATATTCTCCGTTAAACTCCAAACAATCTATATTAACACGCAGAAGACTTGGATCATTTGGCAAATACTTACTTTGATAATTGCCAATCTGAATTCCGTCTTTAAACTTTAAAAACTCTTCAATTAAACATCCTCTCAGTTTGAAGCTTGCCCCTGTAAATAATTTTCCTTCATAGTAATATTTATCGTCTATGTAGTTGAGATATGAAAAATTAACTTTTAGCATCTTTTTTCCTACCACTGGCCTTATTATACCTCTTTTGTCCAATTAATACAAATAGGCAGAGATTAGGACAATGCATTATTTGGATTGTTAGCCCTAACATCTAAAGGTTGATGTATGCACAAGTGTATCATCTACATCAACATAAATTATCAGGCTGTTGCATATTTTTAATCCTTATCATTAGGGAGAAAATCCTTCTAGCTTCTTTTGTAAATCATCCACTAACATTATCTGATATTTTTGTGTTTCTTTAAGTTTATTGAAGATATTTTGAGCAAAATCATTTCTCCATTTTTCTCTTTTCTCTTCCGTTTCAATATTAAGTGACCTTATGGAAATATAATAATCATAATCTTCAAAATTCATATTCTTGTCATTTTCAAATTCATGAGTACCTAAAGTTAAATTAATGGTTGAATTTTGGTACTCATACCAACTTTCATTTTCATCATGGATTAGCTTTAACTTAATCCCCAATAAAAATTCTATCTGTTCCACAAAGGTTTCTATTTCTGTTTTCGATTCTACAAAAATATCTAGGCTTCTAGACATTCAGAATACCTCCTATTTAAAATCTTTAGAAGTTATATCAAAACCATCACCAATAATACGAACACTGTCTAGCTTTCCACGAGTAATATTTTTAACACGTTCTAGACCTTGAATTGCTTCTGCTTCTGTTAGTCCAGATCCTCTAGCATCTATAATTATGTATCTAGCTTGCCCTCCTCTTTTAATTGATTTGTTGATCACGTTTTTGACTGTTCCATTTGTAGCCCCAGAACCAAAACTTTTAAATTCAGCAAGAATTCCATTAACTTCTGCATCTGCTGTCCTTTCTCCATCTACCTCTGACTCTTTCTTTGCTTTAACATAATGACCTTCTTTCTCAAGCACCTCAGCAATTTTTCTTTCTTGTGGCGAAAATTTCTTTTCTGACTCATCTATACTACTACTTACTGGTATCGCACTACTTGAATAGTTAACTCCAACGCTGGAACTTTCAGGTATGGGAGCGATCGCATTGATATTGCTAGACCCAACACTCGAACTTGGAGGTAGAGCTAGGATCTTACCTGGATTGTTCAAGCCAGTACCAGTTATTTTGGCTAGATGAGCGATCGCACTTGGATTGTTCGAGCCAACACTCGAACTTGGAGGTAGAGCAGGGATCTTGCTTGGAGGTAGAGGAGCGATCGCACTTGAATTTTGAGATGTAGGAATGAGCGTACTCGGCGTTTTAGGTACGGTTGTTATAGCACTCGAATTTTTAGGTACAGGAATAATCGCACTCGAATTTTTAGGTATGGGAGCGATCGCACTTGAATTTTGAGATGTAGGAATGAGCGTACTCGGCGTTTTAGGTACGGTTGTTATAGCACTCGAATTTTTAGGTATGGGAATAATCGCACTCGGATTTTGAGGTATGGGAGCGATCGCACTATTTGGATTCTTAAACCTTACATCTGAAGGTTAAATAGATGCTAAATAGGCTTTTGTCCGGTCTAAACCTGCTTGATAAAGTTGTAATTTTCGATTCTGGGAAAGGTGAAAATCAGTAACATTTACCCCCAAGGTTGGTAAATTAATTGTATGGAGGTTGGTAACTTTAGATATTTCTCTTTCTGTATTCACATTAATAAAGGTATGAAACAAACTACCCAATAAATTAAACATTCCTTGATTATTTCTCAGATATTGATTTTCTGATTCCAGACGTAAGCCGAAAATTGGTAAAGGTTGAATTTTTTGCAACTCTTCAAACACCCACACCGGAAAATTACTAACTATTCCCCCATCTACAATTAATGATTGACCAAATTGAACTGGACAGAAAAAACCAGGAATACTCATAGACATTCTGACGGCATCAGCTACAGGCATATCAGGATATTTATCTTGATTAAAAACAATCATTTTCGAGCGAGAAATATCAGCAGCAATGACAGTTAAAGGGATAGGTAAATCTTGAAAGGTGGGTGATTGAAAACAATTACCCATAATTTTAACTGATAACTTTTCCTCAATCCAACGATGAAAATTATCACCTTTATATAATCCATTTTTTTGCCAAGCGATGAAATGCCTAATTACAGGAATCCGGCTAACTGGGTCTTTAAACTCTTGAAAATCCTTATCCAGCATCATGTTTAGCATTTCATCCGCACTGTAACCCGCAGCAATTAAAGATGCTACAATTGCCCCAGCAGAAGTACCAGCAACGGCACGAAAACGAATATTCCTTCCTGTTATCGCTTTTACCGCACCGACTAAAGCCGTACCCCGTACCCCACCACCTTCAAAAGTACCATAAACCTCTAAACCATTGTTAATCATCATCGCAAATCCTTGGTAATGTCCACACTTTCAGTATGCAGCCAAAACCCTAAGACCTTGATTACACAATGATTTTGTTGTACATCTCTTATGACTGCGGTATGATTTCTTTATGCTTGAGTTATGACTGCGTAAACCATCTCTATTCAAAAACTACTAAGATTATGACAAGTGATATAAATGTCAAAAAAAAGACAAAAATTACTTATACAGCTTCTAAACAAGGTGTAGAGAGAGCAAAAAAAGCTTTACAAAGATTAGGATTTGACTCTCAAGACAGCTTTGCTAAATCTATATATTTATCCCGGTCAACATTGACGAAGTTTTTGTACCATAGACCGATTCAATTAGATTCTTTTAAAAGAATATGTGAGGCATTAGAACTAAATTGGCAAGAAATTATTGCTATAGATCAAGAACAAGAACTATCTCGAATGTCACAAATAGACCATTTTGAAGAACTTAATATTAATCAAGAAGATGGAATAGTGCCAAGACTTATTCGTGAAGTAATTGTCAAAGATACACAAAACCTAAGAACTAAATTAACTATTACATTAAAAGGTGAAATAGATGAAGTTCAAGATCCAAAAATCATACAATCAATTTTAAGAGAATATTCAGGAGATACTATAGAAATTACTGCAATTCGAGAAGGTAGTATTAAATTAACTATAAAAGGTTCTCAAGAAGATATTGAAAAACTTATATCTTGCATAAAATCAGGAGAACTCAGAGAATTGAATGGTTTTCCGATTGAAGATATTGAAATTTTTAGTGAAGACTTGGATAAAGAAGACAATAACAAAATTAACAATAAATGGGATTTAGTTAGAGAAATTGTTACTCAGGGAGCAGAGGAAAAAAATCTACAAAATGCTGACTTGAGTGATGCCGACCTCAGCAATGCCGACCTCAGCCGTGCTAACCTCAACCGTGCCGACCTCAGCAATGCCAACCTTAGCCATGCCAACCTCATTGCTGCCAAATTATTTTTTGCCGATCTCAGCTGTGCTAACCTAATCAGCACTGACCTCATGGATGCCAAGCTTACCCATGCCAAACTCACTTATGCTGAACTCACCCATGCCAACCTCATTGCTGCCAAGCTTACACGTGCCGACCTAACCCATGCGTACCTCAGTTTTGCTAATTTCAGCAGTACCGATCTAAGCCGTGCCTACCTGAATTTTGCCAAACTCACTGGTGTCAACCTCAGCAATGCCAACCTCATCGGTGCCAACCTCATCGGTGCCGACCTCAACGGTGCCGACCTCAACGGTGCCGACCTCAATTTTGCCGATCTCAACAGTGCCGATTTAAGTCGTGCTAACCTCAGCCGTGCCAACCTCATCGGCACTAACCTCAACCGTGCTAACCTTAGCCGTGCTAACCTTAGCAATGCCGACCTCTTCGATGCCAAAGTTGAAAATGCTATATTTGGCGATAATGAAGGAATTTCTTTAGAAGAAAGGGATAGTTTGATCCTGCGAGGAGCAATATTTAGGGATTCTCCAGGGGATAGATCAGAAATACTTACCCCACATTAGAAGCAAACAATCTGTGTTTAATATTTCCCAAAGTTATTTTAGGGTAGGCATTGCCATTAAATGTAAATAAAACATCAGAAAATTAACGCAATACCCACCCTATTGATTAACCCCAATAATCTGTAACTTCATAGCCTAATTCAGCTATCATTTGACGCAATAGGGGCAAACTTAAGCCGATGACGTTACTGTGACAACCTGCGATTTTTTCGATAAATAAACTACCAAAACCTTCTAAAGCAAAAGCACCGGCACATTTTAAAGGTTCACCGGTGGCAACATAAGCGGTAATGGCTTTTTCACTCATCGGTGCAAAATATACTCTAGTCACTTGACATTTAACAATAGTTTGATTTTTGGTAGTGTCAATCAAAACATGACCAGTATACAAGTCACCGACATTATTTTGCATGAAACGCCAACGCGCGATCGCCTCTTCCGCATTCCCAGGTTTACCATAAATCTCTCCATCAATGGCCAAAACCGAATCACAACCCATAATCAAAGACCCTGGAAACTTAGCCACCACAGTTTCCGCTTTACACTGGGCTAACTTTGTCACTAACTCCCCCGCATCAGCAGTTTGAACTTGTGACTCATCAAAATCACTAGGACAAACTATCGGTTCTATCCCCACAGTTTGCAGTAACCGACGACGTGCAGGAGAAGCAGAAGCAAGAACAAATTGAGGTATTTTCATAAATATTCTGTCATGGGGTGCGGGGTGAAGAGTGCGGGGTGCGGAGTGCTGGGTGCTGGGTAAAAATAATTTATTCCTCATGCCTTCTGCCTTCTGCCTCCTGCCTCCTGCCTCCTGCCCCCTGCCTCCTAATACACCTTAAAAGAATTTACTGAATCATCTATCAACCGTTGTACTCTCCGCCAACGTTTCTCAGGCACGGAAGCGTTAAAGGTGAACAGCTTACCACGACTGACGGCCACACTAGCCACATTATGGCGATCGCTCTGATTGGGTAGTTTGACTAAATATTCTAAAAGGTAATATAATTTACCATCAAATTCTTTTTGTCCCGCGTTGATTAACTCCGCAGTCCGTCCCGAACCTTCAGGAGCAAGGGCAGCTTTTCCTAGTTTATAACCAACTTCTGTGGGTGTTCCCAATTCCGCCAAGGTTTTACCTTCGGGAACTTTACTCATCACTACAGACACATTCTCTGATACTTCAATTAAATCGTGAAATACCACATCTGGCCCGGAGGCAACTTTCACCTGTACCCAGCCATTGGGATATAAAAATTCATAACCGTCAGCAGTATCTACATAGCTTTTAAACCCAGCCGCAGCCGCTACACCAGGATGACTTAGGCTGAAGCTTAACGCTAAAACCAAAATTAAGGCGATTCTTTTCCACATTTTGCTAAATTCCTTGAGGCTGGAACCCATATTAAGCAAGCATTAATCCAAAATTCCATTTTCCCATCAAGGGGTACAAAATCATAAGTTGTGTAAAGTTAATTAGTCATTAGTCATTAGTCATTAGTCATTAGGGAACAGGGAACAGGGAACAGGGAACAGGGAACAGGGAACAGGGAACAGATAATAGGTAATAGAAAATTAATTCTTTTTTCTTTTTTCTTTCCCCTCTGCCCCTCTGCCCCCCTGCCCCCTTAGAGGATTTTAATCACCACTAAAGTCATATCGTCAGTATTTTGACGGTCTTTACCGATAAATTCTTGTACTTGATCAAATAAATAATCAACTATTTCCTGGGGATGATTGCAATAACGGCAAGCCATGCTAAAGGCAGAAACAAAATTATCTTCATCAAAGCGATCGCCTCCTGCCGCAGCTGCATCCGTCAATCCATCTGTATAATAAATTACTGTATCTCCAGCCTCTAACTGTGCTTGAGCATCTTCATATTGACTATGGGCATCTAAACCAATTAACATCCCCAAAGTATCTAATCTGCTAACGGTTTTTGTAGATGCGTGCCACCATAAAGGCGGATTATGGGCTGCATTACTATAAGATAACATCCTCGTGCGGGGATTAAATTCTGAGTAAAACAGCGTCACAAAACGGTGAGAGTTTTCTAAATCCGCATACATTACCCGATTCAAGTTTTGTAAAATGCCCGCCGGTGAATTACCGTGTAAAACCTCACCCCGTAACATCCCCCGCATCATAGTCATAATTAACCCAGCCGGCACACCTTTTCCCATCACATCCCCAATAACTAAACCCCAGCGAGCTTCCGAATTTACCTTCCCATTAGGGTGGACATGATTATGATTAGTAGGTATAAAATCATAGTAATCTCCTCCGACTCGATTCGCCGGTTTACAACGTGCTGCTAACAATGCACCGGGAATAGTAGGACATTGACGGGGTAAAAGTCGTCTTTGAATTTCCGCCCCAATTTCTAATTCTTGGTCTAAACGTTCTTTTTTCCTTAACTCTACCGCTAATTCATCATTTTCTATGGCTACGGCGGTTTGATCTGCCACTAATCTCACTAACTTCTGTCTAGTTTCTGTCCAAGAATAATCGGGATCTCGACTTAATACATATAACCAGCCCCTTTCCGTATGTTTAACTAAAATTGCTGTCCCAAAAATTTGCACATCTGGGCCCAAATAGCGATGCATTTGATCATCCAAAATCCCGGTAGAAGTCGCTAAGGGTACAGAGTTCGGGGCTAGGGTAATTTGACTAGTAGCTATTTCTAAAGCTTTACGAATATTCTTTCTTTGTTGGCTATCTTGCCAGTGTAATTGCTCTAATCTAATTTGACCATTTGGTTTATAGAGAAACAAGGCGCTACCGTCCGCATCTGTAACTCTAGTGGCCATGAGAGGAATAAGCTCTAAAAACTGATTTAAGTTGTTAAAACTTCTCAGGGCAAATCCTAAAGAACTGAGCAAATCTTGAATTTTGTTTTGTTCTCGGTTCAACCTTGCGACAAGTTCTTTTAATGCCACTACTGGAGTGACATCGGTTGTGGCATTGTTGTTGCTGTCAGTAGGGTGTGAGGGCACTTGAGACACAGGAGAATTTACGATTGCACGTTAGTTTCAGTAGAGATGTGATTCTTTATAAATACTTTGTCTTTGGCGTTGCTCAATCATCTTGAATAAGGTTGGTAATTTTAGCAAGAGTGAAAGAACGTAAGTTAGACTTTGAGTAAGTATTGTATTTACTTATAGCTGTTTTTGCCAATTATAGAAATTTTTTAGACTATTTCACCTGGTAAAACCGTATTTGCCAAAGTAGTTAATTTATGCTTCTGGTTTTTGAAATTTGGAGGTTAGAAGGCTAAAATCTAGGTATATTAGGCATTTGAGCGATTCATTTGGTTAACTCAAGGTTAAAGTTAGGGTGTCTATGCTTGATATTTAATCCAATTGCAGAGGCCGATTCATCAACAAACGATGACAATTGTGAGAAAAAACAGGTAATTATTTTCCCCAATTGTGATTACGCCATACTATCAACCAGAATCATGATGAGTTTTTTTAATCTCACAAGTTGTACTAATTGACAGGATTTGCAAGAGGTCTATTTTTTCATAGCACTATTGATAATTCATATATCTGGGGAAAGAAAATTGTTAGCATCACAGTATTATTCCTCAAGCTGATGGGTGGGAGTTATGGGTAATCATTATATGAAAGGACAGCATTAGTTTTAGTTATTTGTTCTTAGCTGAAGACAGTGAAAAACTGAACTATCAGCCGCTACAACGCCGAAAGCGGAAAAAATCGCTAAACATTTAACTTGTATACCACAGTTTTTTCCATTTTTATCACTGATAAAAATTTTCTATCTTAAAGTTATGATTAAGAATATATAAAAAAACGATCTCCCGACTTTTGGCATCAATCATCAAAACCAAATTCTACCTATCGGGAGATTTCTAATTTAGGAGGTAGGAGGCAGGAGGCAGGCGTTCCGTGAGCGAAGTCGAACGGGGCAGGGGGCAGGAGGAATAAATAATTACTTCCTTATCTTCCTCATCTTCACAGTTCCCTGTTCCCTGCTGTAAATTAGCCACTGAGTAAGGCTTCTACAAACTCGTAGCTAGAAAATGGTCGTAAATCTTCTATTCCTTCTCCAGCACCGATAAAGCGGATGGGTAAACCTAACTCTTTAACTACTGCTAAGGCTACACCACCTTTGGCGGTGCCATCTAATTTGGTTAAGACAACGCCGCTTAATTGTGCTGCTTCCGAAAATACTTGAGCTTGTCTGAGTCCGTTTTGTCCCAAAGTGGCATCTAAAACTAATAAGGATTCTACACGGGCATTAGGTGCTTTTTTGTCAATAATTTTACGGACTTTACTGAGTTCATCCATCAGATTTTTCTTATTTTGCAGTCTACCTGCTGTGTCAATCAGTAATAATTCGGTGTTCCTTGATTGGGCAGCTGCGATCGCATCAAACACCACGGCGGCAGGGTCAGTATTTTTACCAGGATTAGCGATGACTTCTACGCCGCTACGTTCACCCCAAACTTGAACTTGTTGTACAGCCGCAGCCCGGAAGGTGTCAGCAGCGCCAATTAAGCAATTATATCCTGATTTTTGGGCTAAATGGGCGATTTTGCCAATGGTAGTAGTTTTACCAGCGCCATTCACTCCGGTCATTAACCAAATATTTAAATTTTCTTTGTCGGGAGCAATGCTAGGTCTTTGGGCATTTTTCACCGGTGCGTCTAACATTTCCCGGAGGATGGTTTTTAAATAAGCGATCGCTTGTTCCGGTGGTGTAACTTCTTCTCTTAGTTTATTTTGCAGGGCTTCGATAATATCGTCTGTAGCTTCTACCCCCACATCTGCCTGTAGAAGTAAAGCTTCAATTTCAGACACAGCTGCCTGATTTAGTGGGCCTTGTCCAACCAAAGCTTTCAACTGGTTGAGCAGATTTCGCCGGGTTTTATCCAAACCTTGACGCAGTTTTTTCAGCCAGGTAATCTCTTCAATGGAAATATCCTCAGCTTTTCTACCTTGAGCAGCCAAGACTTCAGCCGACCACACAAAACCGTCATCAAACTCTAGTTCGGGAATTTCGACTATTGTTTCTGGGGTGGTGGTTTCCGGTTCTGTAACTTCGATCGCACTGGCTTCTAACCGTTCTTGTCGAGCTTGTCTTTCTGCTGCTGCCCGTTCCAAAAATGATAAATTTGCTGGTGAGGTCGGTTGTTCTGCACTAACAATCGGTTCTATATTCTCGGCTACTTCTTCTACTACCACAGTTTCCGGGTTTTCGGCCACATCTGTAGGGGTGACTTCCTCAACAGTCGGTTCTTCCGTAGCTGGAGGTGCTTCCACTTGAGCTTCTGTAGCTGCTGTTGTTGTTTCTGCTTCTGAACTGGTTTGTATTTGTTGTTTCTGTTGAATATTTTTATAAGCAGCCTTAGCATAAGCCAATAAATCTGTCGTATCTACTGGGTTTTGTGCGGCTGTTTCTGTTGGATTTTCTTCTATAGCTGGGTTTTCTCCCTCAGTTTGGTCTGCGGGAACTTCAGAGGATTCATTTTGACGGCGGAACCAATTAAAAGCCATTGCAGCAGTAGTTTAGTTATTAAGTGAGTTTTGAGAAGGCAGGAGAGAAGAGGCAGGGGAGCAGGGAGCAGGGAGCAGGGGGGAAATAATTCAATAATTTCCTTTTTCCTCATCCTCCTCATCTCCCTTAACCTTTTTCAAGGCAGGAGTAAGAAAGCTTTAATTTATAGCTTTTGTACTTTTTCCTATTGCGTATCTAAATTTCTGCCATCTTGTACTAGTTACGAGTTTAGTAGAACTGTTTGCTATTTCCCAGAAAAAAACTTTCTGGATTTCCTCACAACCAACTAAAGGATTTTATTAACAGGTAGCATCAGTTACAACAAAACAAAAAAACCAGACAATATTAATATTATAACCTCCTGCCTCCTGCCTCCTGCCTCCTGCCTCCTGCCTCCTGCCTTCTGCCTTCTGCCCCCTACTAAGCAGGCTGTTTTTGTTCATTTACTCGGCGCAGTACACCGTTAATAAAGCGATGTCCTTCGTCTCCACTGTAGCGTTTAGCTAATTCTACGGCTTCGTTAATGGCAATGCTGGGAGGAACGGCCATAAATTTCATTTCTGCTACGGCAATTTTCAGGATATCCCGATCAATTTGGGCTAGACGGGTTACTTGCCAATCTACTAAAGCTTCGGTAATGATTTGATCTATGGCTTGGCGGTTTTCGTGGACTTCCAAGATGATTTTTTTGGCGTAGTTGCGGACTTCTTTATCTTGATTGGCTAATTGAATCAATTCGGGAAATTCTATAGCTGAACCCAACTGATTAACTGCTGTTTGAGTGTAGGCGATCGCTTCTTTGAGCATGGTTCTGGCTGTGTTCAGATCAGCTGATCGGATTTCACTACTTAAAACGCGATCGTTACTGCGTTGTAGTTCTCCTGCCGCATTATCTAGGGTGTCTTGCACTTCTGTGGTTAGGGTGCGGACTGCGCCTAATACCAACTTAGCTACTAATTGATCATCTGAGAGTGATTCTAGTTTTTTGGGATTGACTGGTAATTGTGAAAGGCTTAACAGTGCCAATTCACGGGCTATTTGCTGGGGTTTACGGGGTCGCATAACAAGGGGGTGAGTATTTAAAGAAATATTTTGAGAAAAAACAATAAGCTAAAACCGACAAACTTCTAAGCTTACCAATTTTAGCCGAAGGAAACAATCAGCCTATACATTCTACTTGTGTCTTGAACAGGTTTGTTTTATTTTTCTTCCCCGATCATGATCTGGGTTTTGGTTTCTAAGGCTGGTATTTCTGGCTGCAACAAGGGTGCGATGGATTGATTAGGGGCGACAATTCCACCAGATACTACTATTTTAAACGCATCCTCAATAGACATGGAGAGATTTATGACTTCATCTTCGGGAACTACGGCATACCAACCAGTAGTAGGGTTGGGAGTAGTGGGGATAAATACGCTTAACATGGGGCGGGGCATCTGATTTTGAATTTCGCTGCTGATCATGCCGGTGACAAAGGCGATCGCCCACATTCCTCTTCGTGGATATTCTAATAAGACTACTCGGCGAAATTTCCCATTAGAATCTTTTAACAGTGTTTCTAATAGTTGTTTGAGGGTTTTATATACCTGTCCTGCCAAGGGAATGGCTTGTAATACTCTTTCCCCTACATCTAACAACCATCTGCCTACAATATTTCTGGCCATTAAGCCAATTAACAAAATACTTAGCAATGGTACAGCCAACCCCACCACAAAATTTAGAAAATTCACTAAAATCGGGTTTAACCCATCAAAGGGGTTTAACTGTTTGGGAATTTGTGTGAGAAAGTTAATTACCCAGTTAGCGATAGTGATAGTTAGCCAAATTGTCGTTGCTAACGGAATCACTACCAATAATCCAGCAATCAGGTCGTTTTTTAAATCCTGTTTAAGTCTTTCAATGACCAAAGCCTGATTCTCCTTTTGCAGTTTAGTGAAATTTTTGTGATTGGTATCCATAACTAAGCGAGGTACGGAGTGCGGAGTGTGGGAGAAAGGCAGAGGGGATGGGGGCAAAGGGGAGAAAGAAGAAAAACTAAAGTTTGTGGAAATGCTATTAATTCTTATTTCCCCCTTGCTCCCTTTCGACTTCGCTCACGGAACGCCCTGCTCCCTGCTCCTCTGCCTCATGTCTCCTATGATTTTGTGACAACAGATACAGAAATTTGATTAAAACTATGAATACACATATAGACTGAGCATAATTGCTGTTGAGAAATTGCTAATAGTTTTACTTTTCTTTGTAATACCTGTAAAGGATTGTTGCAAGTTTCTTAGATATTTACAGCAGGAGGCAGGAGGCAGAGGGCAGGAGGCAGGAGGGAAAGCCTTGTCCTATCTAAGTTTTCAGTTTCAGCTTGTACCTCATTTACCTGAAATATGCTGTATCTACTCATAATTTTATCAGCATCATAATCAGCCTGAAGATCATCTTATCCACAGGAGAGAACTTTTATTAAAAATTTTGATAAAAAACTTAATATATTAACTTACTACCTGCTTTCCTTCCACTAAGGAAGTTTTAGTATCCAGCTGGGGTGTAGATAAATTTTGCATTTCCCAAGCCTTGAGTAAAATCAAATATTCATAAAAAGCTTGTAAAGTACACCAAGCTAAACCTGCCCGGCCATCTAAGCAACCGCCTAAAATAAAGTACATATAGAAAAAGCGCAGTACCGGTCTAGCAGGTAAGCGCAATGATAAGTCTTTTAAAGCCCGTCTTCTTTCGACTTCTGTTTTACCAAAAAATAAATCCCGCCAGTTAACGCTGCCATGTTCTAATTGTAATAAGGTTTCTCTGGCTTCGTCAGTAGAATAACGGTTATGCTTTTCAATCCAACGGCTTAAACCCTTGCTACAAGTATAATGGGGATAAGTTTCTTTTAAAAAGCTAGTAGCACCGTCACACACTTCTCGCTCAGTATGTCCATAGTCTGTAAACCACACTTTACCATGACGGAACAGACGCATTTGATAGCGGGGGTATTGGGTGCTACGGCGAATCCACTGATTTAAAAATATTACCCTTTCTGCTACATAGTAGCCGATATAATCAGGATTTTGCATTGCGGTTTGACATTCCGCAAATAATTCTGGTGTCATTCTTTCATCAGCTTCTAGAATATACACCCATTCATATTTGGGAGGGATAGATTCTAGCATCCAAGTACGTTGACGACCATGACTTTCAAAAGGATGCTGTATAACCCGCACTGGATAACGATTGGCAATTTCTACGGTGCGATCGCTACTACAGGAATCTATAACTATAATGTCATCAGATAGCATTGCCGACTCAATACAAGCCGCAATATCTAATTCTTCGTTATAAGTAAGTATGTAAATGGAAAACATTATTATTTCTGTATTTTAATTGAATTAAAGAAGGCAGGGGGCAGGGAAGAGGCAAGGGGGCAAGGGAGCAGGGGGCAAGGGGGAAATAAGAATTAAATTTGATGTTCAAAATCTTGCTTTTCTATTTCCTCCCCTCTGTGCCTCTTCTACTCCCCACTTCGCACCTCTAATTACCTTGCTGGAGCTTTACGTTTACTGCTACCACCTTGTGCAGCACCTAAGCTTTTTAAACCTGACAAACCGATGATGACAAAAGCAATAGACAGGAGAAAACTACTTATTGCTACTCGTACCTCTTTCCCAGCATCTTCTTGAGTGCGTTGTATACGTTGTTCTTTTTGGGTACGGATTTGGGTAATTCTTTGCGTTGCTAATTGTTGAGGATCTGCCAGCCTAGCAATAAAATCATCTAGGACTTTAGGATCAGCTTTATACTGTTTGACTAATTCTCTCAGTTCTGGTGGGGTTTGGTTGTTGTTGATAAATCTGTTATATTCCTGATCATTTTTGACGATTTGCTCTAGTTGCGCTCCAAATTGTTCTTTGAGTGCAGCTTTTTGTCTTTCTATTGCTGCTTTTGCTTGTTCATTGTTAATTTGGCTTTGGGTTTGTGCGGCTTGAGCTCTAACTTGATTTTCTAACTGAGTTGCTTGTGTTTCGTTTTGAGCTAGGGTTTGGGTTTTGAATTGATTCACATTAATCGCATGGAGAGGAGCAATTATAAAAAACATCAACCCTAAAATGCTGGATAAGATAAAAGCAGGTAACTTCAGATTCACACCTTGAGAACGGCTGTTGTCCTCCGTGCTGTCAATCGAAAAACCAACTAGCAGAAACCCTATTCCCACCAGTGGTACTACTCCCCTCTCTACTAAATTTCTACAGAGGTTGATCAGCCATGGCCGATCTGTAGGCTGAAAGGGAAATGCTATGAAGATAAAATCTAGTAAAAAGGACAGTAAACAAATTACCCCAATTGTTTTAAGAGCAAGGGAAGTGTTTGCAGGTGTAAAACGGTTAACCATATTTTCTCAAATTTGTGACTAAAAACAGCGATCGCCATATTTCATATTTAAAGTTACCGGAATATTGTTCCCAGAACTTTAAGTTCAGTTGTAAACTTTATCAATACTGACATGGCTTAGTTAGAATATATACTTGTAAATTAAAAGTATATACTGTAGATTATCAGAAAAGCTTTTTTAAGAAAATACCCAATCAAAAACTGAATTATGTGCCAAAATTGACAAGTCTTCTGGTCTGTCAACATCAGCTAAAGGGGTTAGATAAGCATAAGATAAGTTTTGTTGATTAGCGATCGCCACAGTTTGATTCAAGACTTGTGAACTACCCCAAGAAATGTTACAGAATAATTCTGGCACAGTCCTCCGTAAGCCAATCAAATAATAACCACCATCTAACGCTGGGCCTAGCACCAAATCACTATAGGCTAACTGTGCAAAAGCTGTAGTTAAGATTTGTGAATTTACTCCAGGGCAATCAGTACCTATAATAACCAACCGTTCTACACCTAGATCAAAAGCGTTGGAGAGCGATCGCCACATTCTCTCCCCCAAATCCCCCTCACCTTGAGTCGTATAGATTAAATCTTGTCCTAGCCACTCTGCCATCAGTTGTAAGTTACCACCTGCAAATCGTACTTCCAGACTGACAGCCGCTATTTTTTGCAACTCTCTAACCTGTAAAATAGTATACTCTGCCATCCGTCTGTGTAAATTGGCAGCACCCACAGCACCCAAAGCCGGAATCAATCTAGTTTTAGTTTTCCCTGGTTCTGGATAACGAGTAAAAATAATTAAGTGCTGTTTGGAGTTGTGGGGCAGGTTAAGAAACATTAAGCATGATCATCTATAATTTGTTTAGTTGGGACAGTCACTATCTGTAGCTGTCCGCATTGCCCCTAGTATAGTGGAAACAAAAACACACCTCTTAGCTGCGTTGGTATTTCGAGCTGTAAAGGTGATACTTCTAGGTATTCCATTAACAGAACCATCAAATTTGAACTGCATCCGATATTTACCAGAAGCATCTGTAGCAAAAGTGGAACTCATTCCTACAAATTTCGAGTCGCCTTCAATGATAGATTCAGCATTGGTAGTTTGACACTCACCATTACCCGCACGATGGACAGAACCTAAAACTTGTTCACCATCATCCCAAAAACAAACCTGCCAGTTCACCTTTTCACGTTGGGCATTAACTTGGGCATCACGTAGCATGGTTAATGCTCTATTTTGTGCTGCTCTAGTCCTTTGTTGATTAATAAAAGCTAACCAACTGGGAAAAGCGATCGCTACTATAACAGCAATCAATATAATAACTACCAGCGATTCAATCACGGTAAAACCAGAGTCTATTTGTCGTGATATTAGTTGCTTCTTCATAATTTGTTTATAAACAGCTATTATTCAGGGATTTTATTAATTACACCACGCACTAGCACTTGTGTTCGTAAAACCGGAGTAAACGAATCATCTCTGATTCCTGATTTACCGTAAGCATTACCCCGTAAATAAATAGACACATCTTGATTAAGTCCACTTTGCGCTCCTGTTGAACCTGTACTTGCTACCGCAGTTCTTACACAGGCAAAGAAACTATTGCTACTGGCAGGAGAGCGAATATAACCAGTATCACAAGCAGGTACAGTAACAGTGGCACTAGGATTATCCACAAAATCTACTAAAACTTGGGAATTTCCGGTAGGACGAGCAGCTTGTAAATTATTACCATTGCTCACTCTTCTTGGCCAAAATTGGAAGGATGTACTATCTTCTTCTGACGGGTCTACATATCCTGTAGATTCTGTCAGCCCACTAATATTGCTATATTTTTTGAGAGCATACCTAGTAATTCTAGACCTGCCATTCCAAGTAGTAGAACTAGCAGTAGATTGTGAATAAACTACCAATGTATAAGTCCGACGTTTCACTAATAAATCTTGACACTCCTGCTGCAATTCAGTCGTACCACCGCTACAATCTAAACTATCCAAATCACTATCATCAATTGTTTCCGGTTTCCAAAAAGCTAAAACAGGAGTTTGATCACCGCTAAATAGTGATGATGGTAAATGGTTGCTCAGTCCAGGGCAATAATTAACACTGGCTAAACTAGTAGCCGTAGGAGCAGTACCTTGGCCTGCATTCAAACAATTATTGTCATAAACATATACAGCTTCTCGTAAATCTGCGGCAATATAGTCTAATGCTATCTGCATTTCCCGTTGGGTTTCATTGCGGGCAGCTTCTCGACTGTCAACTTGCAACAGGTCTACCACCATTGCTAATAAAGCCATAATAATTAAAAAGGCTATTAGCAACCCAATTAAAAGTTCAATCAAAGTAAAACCTGATGTGGGTTGTTTTTGAGAATAAACCCACAGCCAATTTATGAAAAATTTGAGACGTTTTGTGGTCATAGATTTTTCGCCTAATTACAACAACAACAATCACACCACAACATCAAAACATCAAAACTAAAGTTCTAAAAATTCTTGAATCTTTAGTTAAAGAATGTGAGAGAATCTTTGATATCGCTACGAACCACATTTGTATACATCACTGCCAAGGGATACTTGCGTTGACTTCCTTGCTCATTGGTAAATTTTAAAGATGCTTGGGTTGTTTCCAAACCTGTTTGGCCTCTAGCCGCAGCTGAATAAACCCTCACTCCCATTTGAAAAGCTACTACCTGATTAGCAGATCCATAAGTTTTTTGTTTAGTACGGAAAACCTGAATATAATACTCCGGTTGATTATCATCACTTGAATCATTAGGATCATCATAAATATCAACACTGCAAGCACTGGTATAAGCCGCAGGAGTAGAACTACAAGGTGTGGTCAAAAAAGTTGTTGGTGCTGCTATATCTTCAGCATCATCTGTAGTTGAGGCTGAAACGGGTAAAACAGTATTGGCATAATTTCCCCTTTCAATCAAAGTTCTCACCTTATCAACCTCCCGTTGAGCCAGTTGCCTAGCCTGTTCTGCTTTTTGGTTTTGGACACGAGTGGCTACAACTAACAGTATTGGAGGAGTAACGGCCACGACAATGATGCTAATAATTACGATCGCCATTATTGATTCTAAAATGGTAAATCCTTGTTCAGATTGTCCCTTCAGAATGTGGCTTCTTTGCTGAAAATAAGTTCTCAGCCCCTTAGTTAGATTGTTACTTTTCATTGGTAGCACGTTATCCTCCTTTAATGGTTAGCTATTAAGTACAAGTAGCAGCAGGATCAATTACTTCGCCATCTGATTTGGTAGCACAGCGTAATCTCTTGATATATTCATCATCCGCCGCTATTTCACGATAAACTTCACTCCGGGTAGTCCCTGGAGTCGCAAAACGTCGAGATACAGGACCGCCTGTTTGGAATTGCAGAGCTACGTCATAACCCCAACGACGGTTAGGTGGTAAAAAATACCAGTTATATTCATGAGGATTGTCTGTTACTCGCGGGGTGGTACCTGGCTCCCAAGCATCTTGGTCAAAAGGTCCAACGTTTTGGTTACTAAACCTTAACTGGATAAATGCCCCTGACATATTGAGATCCCTTCCACTCCAGTTTTCAATCATTCGGGGGAACATATGGAAACCACCGTTAGACTGACCGCCCCGTGATGGAATCAGACCTTGAACAATAATCGCATTTACTCTGGTATTACTAGCAGTAGCAACGCATTTTCTGTTACTGCCTATATTACAGAAAGGATCTGCATCTGCGAATTGTAAGTATGTTTGTGGGGGAGTATCACCAGTAGGTCGAAGTTCGTAGGTTCGATCCTGTCCAGGTGGACAGGGAAGTGTACCAGCCGTGCAGTATCTTGGCTTACCATTTACATCAATTTGAATTGGAGAATTTGGATCAAAAGGATTTTCTCTCATCCAAGTGCCAGGGTTGCCCCTATCAGCAAGGGGAATATTAGTATTAGTGGAATTTAATGCTAATGTAGGACGGTTTTGATTCAGATAGGAAGTATATCGGGCAGCAGTATCACAACCGTATCTATTACTTAAAATTAAGTCAGGTGGGTTAGCTCCCGGATCAATGATTCCATCTTCAATACTGCCATCACAAAAAACATTGGAGAGGACATTAACAGAATCACCTAGTATTTCTGTAGGTCGCCAAGTATCTTGATCCGGTTTAGCAAATCGGGTATCTTTTGTACTTCTGGTGTAGAAATTATCCCAGTCAGGTAGCTGGAGTTTTTCGGTAAACTCTTCTATGAGGTTGCTAGTCGTGCCGTTGGTGCTGTGGATGTTAAAGTCTCCTTGGATATAAACGGCATTATTAGAAATGAAGGACATCCCCGCAGTATTGTTACCCCGGTCTAATCTGATGCCATTTTTCAAGCGGAAACCGTTGGGACGACGGTCTGGGTCGGGAAAGAAGTCTACAGGTTTGGTGGAAATGCCAAGTGCGGTTCTGGCTGGGTCGCTCAGATCACTGTTAGGATCAGCATTCATTCGTGTTCCTACTGGCCTAGCAATACCATCTTCCCTAACTGCATCTTCACGGAAGGCATAAAATACACCATTTGGCGGGGGTGCGCTAGGGTTAGTGGCGGTGTTGTCGTTGATTGGTAGCCATGTATCACCACCGGGAGCGTTGTTTGTTCGCAGCAGGTTGAGGTCAATATTTAACACCCGCACGCTCATCATTTCCCGACCGTTAAATAAAGCAGCATCTTTAAAGGGGACTTGGTAGTAGGTATCAGTACCTGCCGCATTGACTTCTCTAACTAGGTTATTTAGATAAACACCGGTATTTGGGTTGGCAAAATTGCTGTTGGGTAAACTATTTGGTTGTCCTGGTACTGAGCCAATATTAGCCGTTACATCACTTCTAGGAATAGTCCAAGTTCCTCTATTGGGGGTGCTGCTGATGGTTTCTATATCTGCATCAGTAATTGCTGTGTAGATATTACCTGTACCATTAACTCCGGCACTGGTGATATATGTGTCAGAAGCACGGCCGCCGATTTCTGCGTGATCAACAGTTGGGAATAGGTAATGGAGGGCTTCATATTTAGGTTGGGGGTCAACAGAACACAATTGATTAAGATCGTCTTTATCAATACCAGTATCATCATTTATATAAGTTGGAGCTGTGGTGACAGTGGTATTAAAGTTACAGGTGTATCCTACCCCATTAGCGCGATCGCGTCTCACTTGCTCTTTAGTAGCAACTAGTCTGGCAAGTTTACGCACTTGATCCAATCTAGTTTTATTCGCAGCATCAGTTTCAGCATTCCATCTATTATCTAATGCTTGGATCGCTTCTTCTGGACGACTAGAAGTTATTGATGTTAGTTCCCCATTCAAATCATCTAATAACTGATTAGCTCCCGTTCCCCAATTCTGAGCATAATCATACTTATTTAGGTAGTCAATGTTATACGCCAACATCCCTAACATACAATTTGCCGTATCTATATAAGCTCTATCGGCAATTGATGGAGATGCACTTGCATCGGAGCGGCGTAACTCAGAAAAATTCCCATACCGAATTAACTCAGGATAAGGATGGACAATTGCAGATCCAGCAGCTTCTTGTGCAGGTGGAAATGCCCCATCTGGATCTCCTGCGAACAACGCTAGATTTGCTCGTGCTGTTTCTAAAGCTGTACTATCAGCAGGAACACTAAATTCCCAACCGTTTGTACCCCTACCTGTAAAAAAATCAACTAGCAAAGGGTCGGTTAAGCCAGTAAAACTACCATAATTAATAGTCTCAAAAGTCGCTCCCCGTCTAAGGGTTTCTGCTGTACCTGGGTGGGCGGTAGTAGCTACACAAGCCACAGGAATAGTACCACCATTAGATTTATAGTGATAAACAGCCGTAGCTTGTACAGCCGCTAAATTATCTCTCTGGGTGCGGCGCTGGAGAAATTCATCTACTCTACCTGTTGGTAGGTTGCTGGTAACTCCATTTACTATGATGGGACCTGGAGCTCCTAGTGGTTGACCTAGTTCTAACCTTTGCCCCACAATTACCCGTAAACCCCCTGTAACTGCGCGTCTTTCCCAATAACCATCTAAACCTAAGTTTTCAGGGTTTTCTGCTGGAGGATTGTCTCTAGTCAAAGCATCAAAATTAGGGTCAGAGGAAGGAATCAAATCACCAACTTGGTTACTAGCAGGAACTCTGACTAAGCTTCTATCTAGGGGTCTACCGTCATAGGTTGGGTTTGGACCATAACGGTTATCAGCCCGATAAGTATCATCTAAGTAAGGTGGATTTGTTTCTTCATTAAAAATTCTTTTTTTGGTGTAGACTTCTTTAGTTTTCCAACTACCATCCCTAAAAGTTGTGTTGGTACGATCTGCTGGGTCGGTAGATTGGAATTTATCTTCTGTGAGTAAAACTACTGGATCTGCTGCCAGCTGGTATGGGGATGTAGGAGTATTGTTAATAGAATCTGAATCTGTCCCAAATGCTACTTCTGTAGTTGGAGCAGCACCATTACCGTTATATAAGTCAAAAGTGGATGAACCACCAAACTGTAGTTGATTTAATCTACCTGCAAGTATCTGTCCTTCAAAGGTGGGAGTACCTGAACCATCGGTATAAGTGCTGACTGTAATTTTAGAATCGTTGGCTGAGGTATTAACACAGGAAGAGGGAGCACTGATTAAGTATGATCTAAATGCACCATAAGGACCAAAGAACAGGTTGGAATCACTGTGCATTGCTCCATTCCAACGGAAGGTAGGACCTTGGAATAATTCTAAGTCACCCCGGAAATAAGCTCCCCATTTATTACCTTTGTCTACTTGTCTGTCTTGCTGTAGTTCTAGCGTGGCTACGCTTCTAGATGGACTTTGGGGATTTTCTACGACAAAGGCATCAACCTGAAATGTTTTTGCGAGAATGGCTGAGGTGATGGGTTCCCAGTCGCTTTCATTAGCTGCTAACTGTACTACACCTCCGCATTTGTCGGCGGTAGATTGGCTGGTGTTAACAGGACCGTTACGGACTACAAATTCTGGGGCTTTTTCACTATCTTGATCTCTGACTTCGACTTCTGTACCACCAGAGTTGGTCGCTCGTTTTTTGAAGATAATTGAATAGGCAATAGTCTTGTTATTTTGCTGAAAATACCAACCAATGCCAGGATTACCGCTAGAATCTGTGAAGTTGTCTAGGCGTGTTTCATCAGGAAGTGTATATTGGTCAGCACCACTAACAGGTGATCTGAGAATACTTTGAATGGTAGTATCTGAAGCTACCCCTGCGGGTAAGCGGGTTTCTTGTCTGAATAGAAATTCTAATTTGGCTTTAGCTCGGTCTATGGCTGGTGTAGCGGCGTTATAAATGACTTGTTGTTGTCTTTCGACAATAGCTTGATTAGTTCGGCTGAAGGTGCGAAAAACTAGGGTGGTAACAACTAGAATTACTACTAATATTAACAGGACTGTTGTAGGTAGAACGAAACCACCTTGAGTTCGTTGTCGGAAATTACTACGTAAAAAGTGGGTGAACCAGCGAGTAGCTGATGTTTTTAAGGTTTTTAATAACCTGATAACTTGCCTCAGAAGGCGGGTAGAAGCCTTTGTGTATTTTTGTTTAGTCATAGGTGCGCTCTTATAACCACAGCGATTGAAGCCAAGAACTGTGCTGAAAAAACCTGATTTTAACAATGGTATTGGGCTTTACCAAAAAATGGGGTTTAAAGCCCCGTCCTTTGAGGACGGCTTTTTGGTAGAATAGTGGAAACAGGCAGAGCATTGTCTTTTGGGCGAGATAGTGTAAGACGGTATGAAACTGCAACTGTTGTTTGAACCCAGAATCTCCGCACTTTTAGGGCGGGGAGTGTGTCAACCTCTCTACCATATTTACAAGCCTACATAACCTAGACTACCCACTAAAATGGCTAAAAATATCACATCAGCTACAGAAAATAGATAAAGTTTTGACAAATTATTGAAAGTGCATTTAAAGCACCCTTAATAATTTGTCAACAATGGCTTTAGTAGTGATTGAGGTTAATACCTGCTTCTTTAGCCATTGCTTCTAAACCTTTGTGCTCTAAAGTTTTGAGGGCTTTGGTAGATAGCTTGAGTTTTACCCAACGGTTACCTTGAGGCCACCAAACGCGCTTGGTTTGTAAGTTGGCGTGCTGAAGTCGTTTGGTACGACGATGGGAGTGGGAGATGGAAAAAGCATTATTGGCTTTTTTACCAGTGAGTTGACATTGACGGGACATAGTAATAATCTCCAGATGTTGCTTAAATATTCTATCTTAGATGTCGTAAGAGGACTTCCGCCACACTTAAAAGGTTAGCGGTGATGCGGCAGTTACTACAGTTTTGAGGGCTGAATGCACTGCCTGATAAAGTGCGACTGAAACTCACTGATAAAGCTATGCGATCGCACCTGATCCTTAATTCATAGCCATATCAAGATGTTATCCCTCCCAATTCTCTGGGTATTCTACAAAGTGAGGATAAATAATTTACCTCATTTTTTGCTCAAGCAATTCGCTTTCAACTAGCTTGCTAAAGCTGAATATGAACACATCTATTGACTTTACAGTAGCCATTTGCACTTACAACGGCGAAAAGCGTGTACCAGAAGTTTTGGAGAGGCTACAAAACCAAGTAGACATCCAAAATCTTCGCTGGGAGGTGATTGTCGTTGACAACAACAGCACTGATAACACTAGCCAGATGATCCAAGAATATCAGGCAAAATGGTCGCCACACAATCCCCTAATTTATTGTTGGGAATCACAACAAGGCGCTGCTTTTGCTCGAAAACGTGCTATTCGTGAAAGTCGGGCTGAACTGATTGGCTTTCTGGATGATGATAACATTCCTGCTTTAAACTGGGTGGCCGCAGCTTATGCTTTTGCTCAAGAACATCCCCAAGCCGGCGCTTATGCCAGCCAAAATCACCCCGATTTTGAAGTCACACCACCAGATAATTTTCACCGCATAGCCCCATTTTTGGCCATTACAGAACGTGGCTCTCAGGCTTTATTGTATCAACCTCAAAGCAAATTACTACCACCTTCAGCCGGCTTAGTAGTGCGTAAACAAGCTTGGCTCGAAAGTATCCCGGAAAAACCTATTCTAACAGGTAGAACCAAGGGTAGTATGTTAACCAGTGAAGATTTAGAAGTGTTGTCTTATATACAACAGTCTGACTGGGAAATATGGTATAATCCCGCAATGGAGTTACATCATAAAATACCTAGTTGGCGATTAACCAAAGATTATCTAATTCCCTTTTTTAGAGGCATTGGACTCAGCCGCCATGTTACACGTACTATTGGTATTAAGTCTTGGTTGATACCAGTGGCTGTAGTAGCTTATATGACTAATGACCTACGAAAATTTTTGCTACACCTGCTCAAATATCAAGCCAAAGTAAAAACTGACTTGGTAGCAGCTTGTGAAATGCAGCTAATATTAAGTAGTTTAATCAGTCCGATTTATATTTATTGGTGGAAAAATCGTTCTAGGAAACAAAACTAAAATTGGTGGTGATGACAGCTAAAAATCTCAATTAATTGTTGTTTCAGTGATAATTTATTTATGCATATTATCGTTTTAGAAAATGAAACCTCTTCCTTACGTGGTGGACAAGAACTCAGTTTATTTGATGTTTGCTTGGGTTTGAATAAACGTGGCCATGAGATTACTTTAGTTTACTTAAAAGCGGGTAATTTGCTCGATGAATATAGCAAATTTTGTACTAAATTGATTCAGGTGCGTAACTTCCGCATTGAACGCCAAAAGATTTTTAATTCTTTCCAAAATATTTTAATTGATATAATAAAAATCAAAACTACCCAAAATAGTTTAGTGTATACTAACCAATATCATGATAGTTTTTTTGCTTATCTTTTAGCCTCAATAAAAAATATACCTTTTGTCTCTCATTTGCGACTACCACCACCAGAGACAAAATTAGGTTGGCAATGGAATCTAGCCATGAAAAAAGCAACCCGTTTAATAGCAGTTTCTAAACAAACTAAACTAGATTGGATACAGGCAGGATTTGCAGAAAGTAAAATTGATGTGGTATATAATGGCATTAATACCGAAAAATTCCACATCTGCGGCCAAAGAGCAATTATTAGAAAAGAATGGGGAATTTCTGAGGATGCGGAAATTATATCTTATGTAGGCAGATTAGATCAAGAAAAAGGATTAGAAATATTACTCCAAGGCTTTGCTAAATTGTTGAAAAATGGTCGTAATGCTAAGTTATTGATAGCCGGTAAACCATTGTGTCAAACAGAGGAATATAAAAAATCCCTAGAACAACTAGTCATAAAATTAGAGATAACTAACTCTGTACAATTTCTTAATCATTTAACTAATCCTGTTCCCCTCTATCAACTGAGTGATGTTACAGTTTTATGTAGTTTACATTCCGAACCATTTGGTAGATGTATTGTAGAATCAATGGCTTGTGGAACTCCTGTAGTAGCTAGTCGGACAGGGGGAATAACTGAAATTTTAACCCAGGATTTTCAAGGTATGCTATTTGAACCAGGAAATATCCAAGATTTAGTAAAAACTTTGAATTTAGTGCTGGACTGGAGAAAATCGGATCCTCTAATCAGTCTCAAATTTCGTCAGCACGTTTTAGACAATTTCAATGTAGATAGAATGGTGAATGGTATTGAGAGTATTTTAGTCCAAAATTAATATTAAAATCTCAAATATATGCAAACTACTCAGCCTAAAATATCCGTTATTATCCCAACCTATAATCGTAAACATTATTTAGCAAAAGCTATAAATAGTGTTTTCAATCAAACTTATACTGATTATGAGTTGATCGTGGTTGATGATGCTTCCACTGATGGAACTACAGGTTTTTTAGCAACAGAATATCCTCAGATTCATTGTCTTTCTTTACCTAATAATCGTGGTGCGGGTGGTGCAAGAAATGAGGGAATTAAGATTGCGAAAGGAGAATTTATTGCTTTTTTAGATTCTGATGATGAATGGCTACCTAAATATTTAGAAACTCAACTCCAATATATTGAAAGTAGCCCTGATCATGTAATAGCTTTTTGTGGCTGTTTCCATCAATTTCTAAATGGAAAAGTTGAGAAATTTAGTTGTCAGCCTTGGCTACCATATCCCAATTTAACTTATCATTTATTAGCTGAAAATTTTATCCTCACAACTTCAATTGTAATGGTGCGTAGTCAAGATTTAAAAGAGGTTGGCTATTTTAATGAACAGTTAAAAATTGGTGAAGATAAGGAATTGTTTTTAAGATTATTATCCTGGGGTAAAGGTGTTCATGTTCCTAAAATTCTAGTTACTAAACATTCACATTCTAGCAATTTAACTAGAGATAATCAGCAATGGATTAAAGGCACGTTTCAATTGTTAGATGTATTTTTTGCTCATGATTTAAGCCAGCCTTATAAACATTTTGAAACTGAAGCTAGAAGCCACAATGCTCTGAGATTAGCTAGAATATTTTGGAATGAGAAAAAACAGTATTTATTGGCGTTGCAAATGCTGGTTAAGGCTGTGGCAATTTCACCTAGCTACATCACTTCCTATGTTTGGAAGAAATTAATTAAAGCTGTTTGAGAAAGGGTAAGGTTATTGCTGTTCCCTTACCCCTGTTCCTAAAAGATGATGTTTCTAGTTTTTAGCTTGTTCAGTGAGTTTAGTTAACACCTCATTTGATCTTTCGACAAAAGATTTCATTCCTTCAGCATCAAAACCTTTTTGAGACATGAGTGCTAAATCATAAACGTGCTGACAAATCATGCTAACAAGGGGATTAGTTGATGTTGAACCATCTTCTTGAATAATGCTACCTTGATTGAGATGGGTGAGGTTTTGAATTAAGGGATGGTTGGTATTAACCAGTAAAATATGATCTTCGGGAAAATCTGCTGTTTGCTGCTGCATCATGGCGTTCATTTCCCGCAAACGACGGAGGATTTCGGGTAATAACACCATTGCGGGTGGTGTTCCTTGGGGGTTGTCCGTTTTTAAGGCTTCGGTGCGGATGTTAAGTTTAGGTTTGTTGAGAGCTTTCTCGAATATGTCTTTAATGACTTCACTACGGGTTTTGTTGGTGTTGGGGTCTACTATTTCGCTGGCTTTGTCTTGCTCTAGTAGGGTATTATCTAGGTCAGAGTCTACTCTGGTAAATTTAACGTTTTCGTATTCCCGTTCTAGGAAGTTAATAAAGTGGGTATCAATGAAGGAGTCCATAAATAGGACTTCTAAACCTTGGTTTTTGTGTAGTTCGATGTAGGTGGCTTGGGTGGTTTCGTCGGTGCTGTAGAAGACGCGGTTTTCGTGTTTTTCTTTGTTGCGTTCTAAATATTCTTTGAGGGTGCTGTAGGATGCAAGCAGTTCAGCGTTTTCACTGTTGACTTCTTGCCAAATGTCGCTATCTCCAGTTTGGACTTCCACTACTGGGGTGTCTGTCGGTTTAGCGGTTGGTTTGGCGGTTGTACGGAAAATAATGATATCTTCGACTTGTTTTTTAAATTTTTCATCATTGAGGACTCCAAATTTAACGAAGGTGCTGAGATCCTTCCAAATACCGATGTATTGTTCTTTATCGCTGCGGTAGAGTTCTTTGAGGCGATCGCCTACTTTCTTGGCTATATATTCCCCGATTTTTTTCACGGTGCGATCGCCTTGTAGGGCACTCCGGGAAACATTCAAGGGAATATCTGTACTATCAATTACCCCCCGCATTGGTAATAAAAACTGTGGCACAATCTCATCACAGTTATCACTCACAAACACCTGATTGCAGAATAGTTTAATCTGCCCCTTAGTCACATCCACATCAGGTCGCATTTTGGGGAAGTACAAAATCCCGTTAATAATAAACGGATAATCTGTATTTAAGTGTACCCACAGTAACGGCTCTTCTTGGAAAGGATAGAGATAGCGATAAAATTCTAAGTAATCTTCTTGAGTTAAACTGCTGGGAGATTCCCGCCAAGGTGCTTTTTGTCTGTTTAATACTTCACCATCCAGTTTAATCGGTACTGGCATGAAGTCGCAGTAAGTCTTGACAAGATTCTTAATTCGTGCTTCTTCTAAATATTCTTCCTCATCGGGCATTAAGGTGAGGGTAATAGTAGTACCAATAGTAGTGCGGGAAGATTCACTCAGGGTAAATTCTGGAGAACCATCACAACTCCAGTGTACTGCTTGTGCTCCTTCCTGGTAAGACAAAGTATCAATTTCTACCTTTGTCGCCACCATAAAGGAAGAATAAAAACCTAGACCAAAATGGCCAATAATAGGTTGATCTGCCTTACCTTCATACTTATGAATAAATTCTTCAGCACTAGAGAAAGCAACTTGGTTAATATATTTTTTTACTTCCTCTGCTGTCATCCCAATCCCATTATCGGTAATGGAAAGAGTTTTTTGGTCTTTGTTGATAGCGATTTGAATTTCTGGTTCAGCGATATCACCACTGTATTCTCCCGCACGAGACACCATTTTTAATTTTTGGATTGCGTCTACAGCGTTAGATACCAGTTCCCGCAAGAAGATTTGATGATCTGAGTACAGAGACTTCTTAATGATCGGGAAAATATTCTCAGTATGAATAGTGATAGTGCCTTGTTCTAGCATAACCTTAATAATTTAAATCACAGTGTATCATTAGAGAATCTTAAGGGGAGAATGAAGGCGATCGCACTTCTTGAGAGGATTGTTTACCCCCTAATGCTGATTCGGATTTCCCTACCCAGCTACACAGCACAGATCAAAACCTACCTAGTATTATCCTGTAAAAATCTTTGAATTTGGATCTTAGCTAGAAAAAAAGGACTAATGACAGTGGCTTTCATGCGCTCCAGTTCACAAGCTGTTCTAATATCACTATGAATTTGTGTCCAATGTAAGATAAAGTATGCTATTACTTTGCGGATATCATTGACAAGATAGACCAAAAATGCTAATGGTCTTTGCCATTTTTTTAAAATTAACATTCTTAAATAAGAACTAGCCAAACCCACTCCACGCATTAAAGAAATTAAATAGTCTTTTTCCAAGCGTGATGCAGGAATAATATGCTCTATTTGCATGGCTGGATTATACCAAATTTCCCACCCAGCTTTTTGGATGTAACATAAAGCTTCTGCGTCTTCACTACCTAACATAGATGAACCCACACGTCCAGTGAAAAAAGGTTGAAAGGGAACATGATTTTTCCAGACATGACAACGCACAACTAAACCAGCCGAAGGTGGAAATCCTTGACGACGGGGATGATATAAATGCGGCTGTTCACCTCTTTCATTAATTGCCAAATAAAACATAATTGGCTTTAATTTTGCTGGTAATTCTCGGTCATAAATGCCATGAATCTGACTAGCGATCGCACCTGCTTGGGGGTGTTCTTGAGCAAATTTATCAGCTTCCAAAAGCCAATCCAGCGCAGGTAAATTATCATCATCTAAAAAACAAACAAGTTCTCCTTGTGCTTCTTGAATCGCTTTAATTCTCGCAAAAGCTGCACCTTGTCTAGTTTCCAAGAAATATTTTAAAGAAAAGGGATAATCCCAAGTTTTCTGATATTCCTGAATCAGCTTTGCTGTGTTGTCTTTGCTATTGTTGTCAATGATAATAATTTCCCATTGGAGATGTTGGGGATAGTTTTGGTTTTGTAAGCGTTCTAAGACCTGGGGTAAACGGCTTGCCCCGTTGTAAGTGGGGATAGCTACAGTTAAGTCAAGGGACATAATTCACACTTGGTATGGATTTAACCAAATAGTATGCATATTCCAACATTAATTTATAAATATTTATCTTAAAATAATAAGCAGTTGTGCAAAATTAATTTCCTACCTGGGAATAGGGAACAGGGAACAGGGAACAGGGGGAATAAGTTGTGTAATTAATTCTGCCTAATTACTTATCTACCTAATCATTAGTGTCAACTTAACGTAAAACCGATAACCCGACTCTTAATGAATTAAGAGTCTCATAGTCAAAGTCATCTAAAGATGACTAGAAATATTTAAAAGTCTCTAGTTTACTTTAGTAAACTTGCTCTATTAGCCCGGTACGCGCAGCGTTGCCGCAGGCTAATTCATTTCTGGGCGGGTGTGAAAGCCCACAAATGGCTATCTGTAGCTTAAGTTGATACCAATGCTACCTAATATCCCTTTTGTGTCACTCTCGTTAGAGCAAAATTTGAACCCTTTATTTATCAAGGCTTTTACCGATTTATTCCTATTTTGACTTTTTTGTGAGAAATAAAATGCTGAAACCTCTGACACATCTGGATTTCCAAATTAGGGAATTATTTTTCTATTCCCACTTTGACATAACAGGGATATATAAAGGCAGGAGGTAATAAATTTGCTTTAACTAGCGTTTAAGTTTTGTTTAACTGAACGGTTATTTCCGCCACGCTGCACTAGTGTAAGGAGGCAGGAGGTAAGAAGGTTGATTAAATAGTAATTTTCAGGTTTTTCAACTGAACGGTTATTTCCGCTACGCTTCACTAGTTATTTTTATATTTCCCACTTATTAACTAAAAACTATCATTTTTTTCGTAGCTTTGCTTAAAAATTCAGCCCGCCTGTGAGGTGTTCCCAGTCAAAAACTGGGAACGAGAGAAAAATTTATGTTTAAAGTTCTGATGTGGGTTCAAGTGCTGTTACAGCTATTGAGGAAGTGAAAACTTTCACAGGTGCTTTTTTGCTAAAAATTAAACCATTTTCATTTAAGTCAATTAAAATCGTGTCGCCAGCCACAAAGTTATTTTCTAATATCTTGGTAGCAATGGGATTTTCTACTTCACGTTGAATGGCTCTTTTTAAGGGACGAGCGCCATAAACAGGATCATAACTGGCTTCGACTAAATAATCACAGGCATCTGTAGAAATTTCAAAGGCAATTTTTTGTTCCCGCAACAGATTTTCCACCCGTTTGAGTTGAATACGCACAATATGCCGCATTTCCCCACGACTTAAGGCATGGAAAATAATCACATCATCTACACGGTTAATAAATTCCGGGCGAAAATGTTTTCTTAAGGCATCTGTTACCCGTTTCCGCATGGTTTCGTATTGGGAATCATCGCCAGAAACATCTAAAATGTGTTCGCTACCAATGTTACTGGTCATGACAATGACGGTGTTCCGAAAGTCTACGGTGCGTCCTTGGGAGTCGGTAATGCGTCCGTCATCTAGGACTTGTAACAAAATATTAAAGACATCGGGATGAGCTTTTTCCACTTCATCTAGCAAGACGACTGAGTAAGGGTGACGGCGGATGGCTTCGGAAAGTTGGCCGCCTTCTTCATAGCCAACATAACCAGGAGGTGCACCCACTAAACGGGACACGGAATGTTTTTCCATGTATTCGGACATATCCAGACGCACCAAGGCATCATCTGAGTCAAAGAGGAATTGCGCTAAAGCCCGGGCTAATTCTGTTTTCCCTACACCTGTTGGACCCATGAATAAAAAAGAACCAATAGGGCGGGAGGGGTCTTTCATGCCTGCACGGGCGCGACGAATGGCGGCGGAAACGGCGGCGACGGCTTCTTGTTGTCCGATTACTCGTTCGTGGAGGAGACTTTCTAATTTTAAGAGTTTTTGCCGTTCTGATTCTAAAAGACGGTTAACGGGGATACCTGTCCATTTAGCGACGATTTCGGCGATGTCGGCTTCTGTGACTTGTTCCCGCAGGAGGGCAGAACCTTGATTTTGAATTTCTAGGAGTTGGGTTTCTTTGGCTTCGCGATCGCGCTGCACTCCCTCTAATTTGCCATACTTTAATTGAGCCGCTTTGTTTAAATCATAATCTCTTTCTGCTTGTTCAATTTGTACCCGCAAGCTGTCTTCTTCTTGCTTTAATTTACTAATGGCTTCTAAGAGTTGTTTTTCTCCTTGCCATTGTTCATTAAATTCATGTTGTTTAACGGTTAATTCCGCTATTTCCTGCTCAATTCTTTCTAACCGTTCTCTAGTTTGCAAAGTGCCTTTATCTTCTCCTGATAAGGAAAGTTTTTCCATTTCTAGCTGCATCAAGCGTCTGTCAATGGTTTCTAATTCCGTGGGTTTGGAAGTGATTTCCATTTTTAACTTTGCGGCGGCTTCGTCTACTAAGTCAATGGCTTTATCTGGTAGGAAGCGGTCAGAAATGTAACGGGCTGACAGGGTAGCAGCTGCAACTAAAGCGGAATCAGAAATTTTGACGTTATGGTGTACTTCATAACGTTCCTTTAAACCCCGTAAAATGGAAATGGTATTTTCTACGCTGGGTTGGTCTACAAATACCTGTTGAAAACGCCGTTCTAAGGCTGCATCTTTTTCAATGTATTTGCGGTATTCATCGAGAGTTGTTGCGCCAATACACCGCAATTCACCCCGTGCTAACATGGGTTTAAGTAAGTTGCCGGCATCCATTGCCCCTTGTTGGTTAGAACCTGTACCGACAACGGTATGCAACTCATCAATAAATAAGACGATTTGCCCGTTAGATTCTATTACTTCCCGCAATACGTTTTTTAATCGGTCTTCAAATTCACCTCTATATTTAGCACCAGCAATTAAACTACCAATATCTAGGGAGATTAACTGGCGATTTTTCAAAGATTCGGGCACGTCACCGTTAACCATTCTTTGTGCTAATGCTTCGGCGATCGCAGTTTTACCAACTCCCGGTTCCCCGATTAACACAGGGTTATTCTTACTCCGACGGGATAAAACTTGAATTACCCGGCGAATTTCTTCATCTCGGCCAATAACTGGATCGAGTTTTCCTGATTTTGCTTGTTCTGTTAAGTCCCGTCCAAACCGTTTTAAGGCTTCATAAGGAGCATCAGCAGTTTTTTCGCTGCTTTTATAGGTGTTGGTACGGACTGTTTTAACTGCGGCTTCTAACTTGGCAATATCCGAATTCAGGCTTTTAAATATCCGTCTACCGACACGTTCATCTTCAGCAAAAGCTAATATTAAATGAGCTTCGGAAATCTCTGTTTCCTTCATTTTGGCGCAAATTTCATCAGCCCGATCAAGCATGATGTCTAAATTGCGTCCTAAGTAAAGTTGATCGCTTTTACCAATTCTGGGTTGACGTTGGCAAAAGGCTTCTAGTTGTTGTTGTACGCGACTAGGGTCAATATCAGCACGAGAGAGGATATTCGGGGCTAAACTGCCAGAAGCTTGTAAAAGAGCAATAATTAAATGTTCAACTTCTAATTGTTGTTGTTGATAGGCACGAACTATATCTTGGGATTTAATGACGGCATCCCAGGCTGTATCAGTAAATTTATCTGGATCTGTAGGCTGCATTTTAGGGATTTTGACTTTTATTTTAGGAGGCAGGAGGCAGGGGGCAGGCGTTCCGTGAGCGAAGTCGAACGGGGCAGGAGGTTTTAAAGCTAGTTTTTCAGCTGATTAAATTTTTTCACGACTGAAGGCTGAATGCTTTATGTTACACTCCTAGACTCTGGCTTCATACTTCTGGCTGAGAGATGTTTTGTCAGTAGCAATTTAAAGATGATAGCGATGATTGACTAGAAGCGATCGCTTGTTTTTTTTGGGCGATCGCTTTTTTGATTTTACTCTGCCTATTGACTTACTAGCTGTTCTTGTGCTGTTTTTTCTTGGGTTGAAATATGACTACTTAATTGAATTAATTCCACTTTATACCCATCTGGATCTTCTATAAAAGCAATAACTGTAGAACCATGTTTCATTGGCCCTGGTTCTCTTACTACCTTACCACTCCGGTTTCTAATTTCCTCACAGGTAGCATAAATATCATCTACGCCGATGGCGATATGGCCATAAGCAGTTCCTAGCTCATATTTCTCTACACCCCAATTATAGGTTAGTTCCAGTACAGTATGATCGCTCTCTTCCCCATAACCCAAAAAAGCTAAGGTAAACTCCCCACTAGGGTAATCCTTCCGTCGGAGTAGTTTCATGCCCAAAACTTCGCAGTAGAATTTTAGGGATGCTTCTAAATTTCCTACCCGTAGCATTGTATGTAGTAGTCGCATAGTAACCTTTACTCTGTAGTTGGTTGATTTTTTAATTTACCATTATTGTACAGAGCAATTTAGATGAGTCAGGAACTAGACTGGAATGCTTTTTCCCTTTTTTCCTGCTTTTAAAACATTTCAATACTCAACGAATCAACTTTTTTCACCCCTGCTGGTGGGATAAATTTAAAAGTTTCGTTTGTAATTTCAGGTTCAGGAGTACGCTGGATATTTTTTTCAGTAATTAGAATATCATAACCGCTACTTTCACCGCCAAATTGTAATTGTTTGAGAATCCCAGTAGCAGGTTCAATAAAGCTACTGATATTGAATCCATCTTCCGCATTAAAGTATTTATATACCGACATTTGTTGATTATTTATAATTCCTTGCTCAACTTTGAGACTAGAATTATCCAATAAACCTAGTGCTTCTAAAACACTTTTGCTTGACTGATTTTGAGCAATTATCTCTCTAGATTCTTCTGGAAATTGCATAAATAAAACTGAGGACATTCCAATCAGAAAAACTTCCTTAAATTCATCAGTAGAAGTAATGCTATATTGTTTTAACTTGGGGTGATAAATCCAAACCTGTTCACCATCAGAAACAACTACATAAGATGCTTTATCTTCGTCTTCACCAAAAGTAATTTCTGATCTAAATTTTGCGCCTGATTGGGCAATGGTTTTAGAACTAAGTTCTATGAGGACAGTACCGCCTCTAGTCTTAGCTGTGATTAAAGATTGGGATTCTGTTAAATAGCGATCGCTTTGCCAAAAATTAGTAGCCGCTTTTATTAATAACTCTGTATTTTGGTTATCCGGTCTTTGGCTGATTGTGGTGATAGGTGCTTGTGGGTCAGTACGGCGTGTTGTAGCTTCCGCTACATTGCATACTGCCATGAGACTGAGAATAGCAACGAAAGCAGGAGTTTTTAGTGATAATTTCATCTTTAGGTATTTATAATCAACGCTATTGAATGATATCCAGCAATAAATTCATTTTAGTTGTAAGTTATACCGATTATATATGAAGTTTTCCTGAATTTTTCCACAGAATACAAGTTTGTTACCACCAAAACCAAACTTACCCATGCAGGTTAAGCAATGGCGTTTTTACCCAAAATATGGTTAGGATATAACTAAATAAGTGCCTTTATTGACATTTTACGCTCATCAATCAACAGTTATTATTATATTGCACAAATAATCGCTTCTTAAGTGATCACAAATGAAGAAGTTTTCCCGGATATCCCCAGACCCTTAGAGTTAATCACTGTGGGGGCTTTTAAGCGGATAATCTTCTCACATATCCAGGATTTATCCCCCAAACTCGCCTCTACCAACTCACGAAAATTTTTGGAAATCTTCTGGAATCTCAGCGCAGAAAGTCCCTGAAAAGCCTATGCTAACCATTGAGTTGAAAGATTAATAAGGACGAAGTACGAATGACTAAATTTCTGGATACTGCCATTGAAGCGATCGTAGCCCGCGAAATTCTCGATTCACGGGGTAGACCAACCGTTGAGGCGGAGGTACATCTAGCCAATGGTGCGGTAGGCTTGGCACAAGTTCCTAGTGGTGCTTCTACAGGTACATTTGAAGCCCACGAACTGCGAGATGACGATAAAAGCCGTTATGGGGGTAAAGGTGTACTCAAGGCAGTACAAAATGTTCATAATGTCTTAGCCCCAAAATTATTAAACTTGGATGTTCTCAACCAAGAGCTGATAGACCGAACCATGTTAGCTTTAGATGGTTCTCACAATAAAGCTAACTTGGGGGCAAATGCGATTTTAGCGGTGTCTTTGGCGGCTGCTAAAGCTGGGGCTGCGGCTTTAGATATTCCTTTGTATCGCTATTTGGGCGGACCTTTGGCTAATTTGTTACCCGTCCCTTTGATGAATGTGATTAACGGCGGGGCCCATGCAGCGAATAACGTAGATTTCCAAGAATTTATGATTGTGCCTGTAGGTGCTAGTTCCTTCAAAGAAGCTTTGCGCTGGGGTGCGGAAGTATTTGCCACTTTAAGCAAGGTTTTGGACGATAAAGGCTTGTTAACTGGTGTTGGTGATGAAGGTGGTTTTGCTCCCAATTTAGAATCTAACCAAGTGGCTTTAGAGTTGTTGGTGGCAGCCATTGAAAAAGCGGGTTATAAGCCAGGGGAACAGGTGGCTTTAGCTTTGGATGTGGCAGCTAGTGAGTTTTACAAACAGGGGCAGTATGTGTATGATGGTAAGCCCCATTCACCTGCTGAGTTTATTGATTATTTGGGACAATTAGTTGATCAATATCCGATTGTTTCCATTGAAGATGGTTTGCATGAGGAAGATTGGTCAAGCTGGCAAGCTTTAACCCAAAAGTTAGGCGCACGGGTGCAGTTGGTAGGTGATGATTTATTTGTTACCAACGCTACTCGCCTGCAAAAAGGTATTGAGCAAAAAGCCGGCAATGCTATTTTGATTAAGCTGAATCAAATTGGTTCTTTGACTGAAACCTTAGAAACCATTGATTTAGCTACTCGTAACGGTTTCCGGTCAGTCATTAGCCATCGTTCCGGCGAAACTGAAGATACAACCATTGCTGATTTAGCAGTAGCTACCCGTGCCGGTCAGATTAAAACTGGTTCTCTGTGTCGGAGTGAACGAGTAGCCAAGTACAATCGCTTACTGAGAATCGAAGATGAATTAGGCGATCGCGCTATTTATGCCGGTGCTGTGGGTTTAGGACCGAAGTAGAGCAGGGGGCAAGGGGGCAGAGGAGCAGAGGGGCAGAGGGGAAATAATTAATTATTCCTCCCTTTCTTCCCTGTTGCCTGTTCCCTGTTCCCTGTTCCCTTCTTCTACGGGTAAAACCCCAATTTTGGCAACCCTAAACTTTCATCCCAGTCCATCATCAAGTTCATGCACTGGATGGCTTGACCAGCTTGCCCTTTAATCAGGTTGTCAATGGCGGACATGACGATGACGCGACCTGTACGGGGGTCAACTTCTATACCTATGTAACAGGCGTTACTTCCACAAGCCCATTTAGTTTGGGGATAAGTGCCACTAGCACAAATTTTCACCCAAGGGGAGTTACGGTAGAAGGCGGAGAAAATGGTGATTAGGTCATCACGTACCAAACCAGGATCGCGCAAGGTGGCGTAAACTGTGGCGAGAATGCCGCGCACCATCGGGATCAGATGGGGGGTAAATTGTACTGTCACTTCATGCCCAGCCAAATCGCTGCAAATCTGTTCAATTTCTGGGGTGTGACGGTGCCGAGCGACGTTATAAGCTGCCAGAGAATTATCTGCTTCTGCTAATAACAAGTTAATTTTAGCCTGCCTACCACCACCAGATGTCCCAGATTTAGCATCAATAATGGCTGTTTCTGGAACGATTAAGCCTTGTTTGAGCAGTGGGGAAAGTGCCAGCAGACTGGCTGTAGGATAGCAACCGGGACAGCCGACTAGTTGAGCTTCAGCAATGCGATCGCGATAAAGTTCTGGTAATCCATAAATGGCGATCGCCGCTGTTGACAAGTCTTTTCTCTCTCCACCATACCAAGTTGTATAAGTTGCTAAATCACTAAACCGATAATCTGCACTTAAGTCCAACACTTTACACCCCTTCTCAATCAGGTGGGGTGCAATCTGGCAGGCCAAACCGTTAGGTAAAGATAAAAATACTACTTCACAACGACTAGCAATAATTTCTGGATCTACAGCCTCAATAGGTAAGTTAACTACACTACCTATAGATGGATACAAATCAGCAAAGGATTTACCCGCGCTACTCTCACCACCTAAATAAACCAGTTCCACTTCTGGATGATCCAATAATAATCGGACTAGTTGCACTCCGCCATAGCCGGACGCGCCAACAATCCCAACGGGTACGCGTCTCAAATTGCCCATGATATGAAATCCTTATCCGCTTTAAGTTAATTTAATCTCAGCTATTCACAATCAATATGTTAATTGATTGCTCATCGCTATTGCACTTTTGCTGGATTTTATAGCAAAGAGTCTTCTTTAGCGTACATATAAATTGATATTTCTGAAGATATTGACCATAAAATCACTTTTAGTAATTTTATTGACCAATATACTCAGGCTACTTTTCTCGGTGTGACATGGAATAGGGAATATAAATGATAACTTTATTAAACAGCATCTTTGCTTACAGTGGGTTAACTTAGTCTAAATCACAGATAAACCTGTCTAAACTTTCCTTATCCTCTAATGCTTAAAACTTTTTCAAAAAAAGCTTTTGGAGGGTCTTTACACTCTTTAGCTCCTAAAAACAAATTTCTGTATATATCCCTAAAGTCATGAAATTAAAGATAACTGTTTTAATGTCAATTGTTGATATTTCATAAAATTTTCAATTCGATTAGCGATAATCTCACAATAATCTTGGCGGATTTCAAAACCAATTACGGGACGGTTTAACTCTAAAGCAACAATAGCTGTAGTTCCTGAACCCATAAACGGGTCAATGATAATTTGATTTTGATGAGAAGTTGCTTTAATAATTCTTTGAATCACTGCAATAGGGAACTGTGCAGGGTGTGGTGTACGTTCTTTGGAAGCGCGGTTTTGTCCTGATGTAACTTTGGGAAATTCCCAAACATCTGTAGGATTTTTACCTAAAGGATTAACTTTAATTTTACCATTTTTTTTCTGATTCGGATATTTTACATTAGGGTCGCGAATATCATCAAGATTAAAAGTATATTCATCAGGATTTTTTACATACCATAAAAACTTTTCATTCCGGGGAGAAAAGAATTTACTTCCAGCCACGCCAGCACCATAATTCCAGACTATTTCTTGAATTAAATAAAAAGGTATTTTATCCCATAATAAATAGGGAATTGGTAAAGCTTTGGCACGGTCTTTGATTGATAAATACCCTAAATTTAACCAAAATGCTCCAGTTGGTACTGTAATCCGATAAATTTCTTGAATCCACTGCTCACACCAATTTATATATTCACTTAATGTTAATGGTTTTTCATATTCTTTACCGATGTTATACGGTGGGCTGGTAACAGTTAAATGTACGGATTTATCTGGTAAAGCCTGCATGGCTTCTAAACAATCTATGTGATAAATTAGACAATTGGCGGCTTGAAAGTAGGGTTTACCGAGACGTTTAACTATATCAGCCAATTCCATAGAGTGTGGTTTTTCCTGTTAATTCTGATGTTTTTATGATTACTTGATAGTATATACAGCCAGTTTCAGGTAAATGAGGTACAAGTTGTTGGAACAAACCTTTATACAAAGAGACTTTCAACCCTGTTCCCTGTTCCCTGTTCCCTGTTCCCTGCTGTATATACTAAAATATTTGGCAATCAGAGAGAAATTAACTTTTTAACAAAATCTTTAGAACCTGTTTACAGGATACAATTAGAAATAACACTTTTGTTAAAAAAATTTACGTTGGTAGCTGGAAATCTTCTGTGTCAAAGCCTAAGACTAGCCAAGCCCTGGAATTTGATTCGATTGATGCTGCTTTGGCGGATCTCAAAGCCGGTCGCGTCATTGTGGTGGTAGATGATGAAAATAGAGAAAATGAAGGTGATCTGATTTGTGCGGCCCAATTTGCCACCCCAGATATGATCAATTTTATGGCGGTGGAAGCAAGGGGGCTGATTTGTCTGGCGATGAGTGGCGATCGCCTGGATGAGTTAGACTTACCCCTAATGGTCAGCAATATCACAGACCCTAACCAGACTGCCTTTACTGTCAGTATTGATGCGTCTCCTCAATTGGGTGTTACTACAGGTATTTCTGCGGAAGACCGCGCCCGCACTATTCAGGTGGCTTTAAATCCTGCCACTAAACCCACAGATTTACGCCGTCCTGGGCATATTTTCCCTATTCGGGCTAAGGATGGAGGGGTGCTAAAACGAGCCGGACATACGGAAGCAGCTGTGGATTTATCCCGGCTTGCTGGTTTGTATCCTGCTGGGGTAATTTGTGAAATTCAAAACCCTGATGGTTCGATGGCACGTTTACCCCAATTATTTGAGTATGCCCAAACCCATCATCTGAAAATTATCAGTATTGCTGATTTAATTAGCTATCGCTTACAACACGATCGCTTAATTATTCGGGAAAGTATCGCAGAACTACCTACCCAGTTTGGTAATTTTCGCATCTTTGCCTATCGTCACACTTTAGACAATTCTGAACACGTAGCCATTGTTAAAGGTGATCCATCTCATTTCCAAAATGAGCCAATAATGGTGCGGATGCACTCGGAATGTTTGACCGGTGATGCTTTAGGCTCGTTGCGTTGTGATTGTAGAATGCAATTACAAGCAGCTTTAAAAATGATTGAAAATGCTGGTCAAGGTGTCGTTGTATACCTACGTCAAGAGGGGCGCGGTATAGGTTTAATTAACAAACTCAAAGCCTACTCTTTGCAGGATATGGGTTTAGACACCGTAGAAGCCAACGAGCGCTTAGGCTTTCCGGCTGACCTGCGCGACTATGGCATGGGGGCGCAGATGTTAATGGATTTAGGGATCAGAAAGATTCGTCTGATTACCAACAACCCCCGGAAAATTGCTGGTGTTAAGGGTTATGGCTTGGAAGTGGTGGATCGAGTCCCGCTATTAATCGAGGCTAATGATTATAATTCTCACTATTTAGCCACAAAAGCTAATAAGTTAGGACATCTGCTATTACAAACCTATTTAGTAACAGTAGCATTGCATTGGCAAGATGACCCGCAGTTAGTAACAAGACGTTATGAAAGGTTAGAAAAAATCCGTCATTTAGCCAGAACACAGGATTTGCTATTACAGGAAGAAGCGCGACCTTTAGGACTGGCTTTATTTGCTCAACCGTCTTTAACTGTGCATTTAGGTTTTGATCAGCCTAAACTAGCTGCTGTTGACTGGTATCAACAAACCGGGCATCCTTACTTACAAGCGATCGCGCAAATTCTTGATCAGTTGGTGAGTTTACCTTATGTACAGAAACTAGAGTTTTTGATTTCTAACGGTACTGACCCTTTGAGTAACTTGCAAGTACAGCTAGATAGACAAACTGTAGATAATAGTATTATGCCGTCGGCAATGTGCGATCGCTTAGAAACTCAAAAAATCTACAGTTTCAGTCAATAGGCCAGTTCCTAACTCAGACAATTTTTATAAATTCCAGCTCTAGTGAGAATACTAGAGCTATTTATTATTTTTTTCTGTGATTTTGTCCAATTCAAACAAAAGATTTTAACAATTTACCAAAAAACTGGGTTTAAAGCCCTGTCCTTCTAGGACGGCTTTTCATTGACTTATGCTAGAATAATAGCATGAAAACACTGAAGTTTAAACTGTACGAACATAAAAGAAATAGATACCTCAAGCGCATGATTAACATCGCCGGGGTAATCTATAACCATTGTATTGCTCTACATCGTCGTTATTATCGAATGTGGGGCAAACATTTAAGTTCTACAAAACTACAGTGTCATATCGCCAAATTAAGAAACCGTAATCCATCTTGGCAATCAGTAGGTTCTCAAGCAGTACAGGATATTTGTCAACGTATTAAGAAAGCCTATCAACTGTTTTTCAAACATCAGAAAAAAGGAGTTAGACCACCAGGGTTTAAGAAAGTCAAAAAATACAAATCATTTACTCTCAAACAAGCTGGATATAAGTTTCTGAGTGGGAATAGAATCAAGATGGGGAATCGGGTTTATAAGTTTTTTCAATCCAGAGAAATAGAAGGGAAAGTCAAGACTGTAACCATTAAACGTACATCCTTGGGTGAATTGTTTATGGTTGTAGTAGTTGACAATGATTCAGACTCAGAAATCAAATCAACGACTGGTACGCCACTTGCTACCCTGCGGGAACGCTGCGCGAACAAGTCGGCAGAGCCGCCCAACGCAGTGGCTCAAAATAGCGGGGTTTGATTTTGGGTTAAAAACATTCCTAATTTGCTCGGATGGCACAAAAATTGAATCACCCCAATTCCTGAAACAATCCCTCAATGCTATCAGGAAAGCTAACCAAAACCATTCTCAGAAATTAAAAGGTTCTCATAACCGTGAACGAGCAAGAAAGAACTTAGCCCGTAGACATGAAGATGTATCTAACCGCAGAGGAGATTGGTGCGTGGAAGTTGGCTTATGAACTAACTGATAAGTTTGATGTTTTGTGTTTTGAGACACTTAACCTTAAAGGAATGCAGCGATTTTGGGGGAGGAAAATATCAGATTTAGCTTATGGGAATTTTCTGCAAATTTTAGAATGGGTAGCCAAGAAAAAAGGAAAACAAGTTATTTATATAGACCGATGGTATCCGTCTAGTAAGACCTGTTCTCATTGTGGTCATGTTCTAGAAAGTTTAGATTTATCAGTTAGAGAGTGGCGCTGTCCATCATGTCAGAAAGTTAATGGACGCGATGAAAACGCCGCCATAAATATTTCAATGGTTGGGGCATCAACCCTTGGGTTAGGCGATGTCAGACAGGCTTTGCCTGCAATTGCTGTTTGATCCCAGAATCCCTGCGCCTTCAGGCTGGGGAGTGTGTCAATTAACTTTGTATTTTTATGTCACAGATGGCTAAATGCATATCACATTGTGAGTAAAACATATATGACAAGAGTAAAGAATGAGAACAGCACTTATAAATTTACACCCTGAATATAAAAATTAGCGTTTGGAAAAACCTGATTGATCCATCTTTTGCTGGGCATTTTGGCGGCTGGTGCGGAAAGTCACATTCACACCCTCATTAGACTGTTCTAACACCAGCAGAGGTGTGGGTTTAGCTTTTTGATCCCAATGCATATAAACTACTCTCCCTTGGATAGTGGGTTGCCAATTATCCTCATCATCCATCGGACTAAGATAAGTTTCTATACATTCAATAATTTGACTAATAGTGGCTGAAGTTGCTTGTGTGGGTAACTTCATCAACTTAATTTGAATCCGAAATAAAACTCGTTTGGCAATATTGGGTGCTACACCAGTTTCATACTCCACATCAAAAATTTCATCAACTTGTCTACCTGCATTACTAGCAATCCCTACAGTACCTTGTTGGGCTTGGCTGGGACGTAAAGCTTGAGTAATTTTATCTTTAACTTTTATCTTCACCTGATTAACGATCGCAAAATGAAATACCTCCTCTGACATCCGCATCCGCAGATAATCTAGGTTAAAATCCCTAGAGTTAACCAAATCGGGGTTTGTTTCCATTTTGCGAATTGTGTCTAAAGCCAGCTTAAACTTTTTCTCTAGTTCTCGTGCTCGAAATTTCTCAAACTTGAGTTTTTTATCCAGCTGACCCATAGTAATTTTACCGTAGACAATTACGGCAACTAAAGCTAATACCAATCCTCCACTAGCAGCAATAGCTACTGGTGGTACTGAAAAATCATCTGCTTTTGCTGGTTGGGCAGTCTTTTTAGGTATTGGTTTTTGTGCCTGAGCAAAAAATAATGGATTGAGCATGATTAAGAAACTGACATACTTTGACTCTTAATTAATAGAATGCCCTCATCAGGGATACTATCTAGCTTTACCAGCTAACTTTTGTTCCAACTTATGGTAATCTTCATAATGAATAGAAACATTTATCCTATTTGCCAATCTCTTTCTCAAACACCAACAACAGTTTTCCGTAAAATTTGCTTAATTGCCACAGATATGGATGGTACTTTAACAAAGCAAGGAAAATTTACTGCTAGACTATTGCAGGCTCTAGAAGAGTTGGCTGCTATTAAAGTCCCCGTACTAATTGTAACGGGTCGTTCCGCCGGTTGGGTCAGTGGAATTGCTAGTTTAATGCCAATTGTCGGAGCGATCGCTGAAAATGGTGGTATATTTTACCCGTCTGGTAACTCAACACCTGTATTTTTAACACCAATTCCTGATTTAATTCAACATCGCCACAATTTATCCACAGTTTTTGACCAATTACAACAGCAATATCCGCAAATTCAAGAATCTACTGATAATTGCTTTCGACTGACAGATTGGACTTTTGATGTTGCTAATTTAACCCCCCTAGATTTAGTAGATATAGATCATCTTTGTCAAAAAATGGGTTGGGGATTTACATACAGTAATGTGCAGTGTCACATCAAACCCCCACAACAAGATAAAACCAGAGGATTATTACAAGTGTTAAAACTATATTTTCCTGAATATTCAATATCTCAAGTTCTAACTGTGGGTGACAGTCCTAACGATGAAAGTCTATTTAATCAAGAATATTTTCCTGTTTCTGTGGGTGTAGCTAACGTTCTAGAATATACAGAACGCCTACAACATCAACCCGCATACGTCACCCAAGCTGCGGAAGTAGAGGGATTTTGCGAGTTAGTCAGTTATATTTTGCCTAACTTCCCAGCAAATAGTTAAAATTAAATTAGGATAATTGTACTAAAATAATTGAATAGGATTGTATATTTTTGATTATGACAGCACTATTATCTGTCAGTAGCACACCTGAAATCATCTACCCTAGTTCTGATGGTCAACCTGTGGCTGAAACTTACGATCACCTTTATGTATTGCTAACAACTTTGGCGGTTCTCAAACAATATTTAGGCGATCGCCAAGCGACAGTTTTAGCTAATCAATTTCTCTATTATTCCCAAGGTTTCCCCAAGTTAAGGGTAGCCCCTGATGTGATGGTGATTTTTGATGTTGCACCAGGAGGAAGGGACAATTATAAAATTTGGGAAGAAGGCCAAGTTCCCAAGGTAATTTTTGAAATGACCTCTGCGGGAACAAAAGACCAAGATGAAACCTTTAAAAAGACTCTTTATGCACAATTAGGAGTAGAGGAATATTGGTTATTTGACCCGAAGAGTGAATGGGTAGAAAAACAGTTAAGGGGTTATCGTCTCCAAGGAGAAACTTACCTACCGATTGAAGACCAAATTAGTCAAGTTTTGCAACTACGATTAGTAGCAGAAAATAAACTAATTAACTTTTATCGTCTAGATACAGGGGAAAAATTACTGATACCTGATGAACTAGCCCAAGCTTTGCGTGAGGAAGTTTTGGCTAAACAGGAAGCACAAAAACAAGCTGAACAGGAACGCCAACGGGCTGAACAAGCAGAGTTACAAATACAACAACTCAAAGCTAGATTAAAATCCCTTGGTGTAGACCCTGATTCAGTAGATTAAAATTTAGTAGGGACGTTCTCTGGAACGTCTCTTCGCTTTAATTAAGTAAAAATCAAAAAATGCTATTACATCTTAGTACCTGGACAGAAGTAGAAACCTATCTCCAACAATCTACAGGAATTATTATTCCTATTGGTTCAACAGAACAACATGGGCCAACGGGGTTAATTGGAACTGATGCGATTTGTGCAGAGGCGATCGCTCGCGGTGTCGGTGAAATCACTCAGGCAATGGTAGCACCAACAATTAATGTAGGTATGGCCTTACATCATACCGCTTTCCCAGGTACAATTAGTTTCCGTCCTACAACCTTAATTTTAATAGTTAAAGAATATATTACCTCTTTAGTTAAAGCTGGCTTTACCAAATTTTGTTTTATTAATGGACATGGTGGAAATATTGCTACTCTTAAAGCTGCATTTTCCGAAACGTATGCTTATTTAGCCGATTTACAACTGAGTAATTCCCACCAAGTAAAATGTCAAATTGCTAATTGGTTTATGTGTCATTCTGTTTATCAATTAGCCAAAGAATTGTATGGTGATCAAGAAGGTTCCCATGCTACACCTAGCGAGGTAGCTGTTACCCAGTATCTTTATCCAGAAGCAATTAAACAAGGATATCTCAACCCAGAAGTAGCTAAAGGACATAAAATATATGGTGCTGCTGACTTCCGCGCTCATTATCCCGATGGCCGCATGGGTTCAAATCCTGCTTTAGCTACCCCAGAACATGGAAAGCAATTTTATGATTTAGCGGTTAAAGAAATATCTCAAGGATATTTAGAATTTTTGCAATCGAGTTAATTTTTAAAATTACGCTGACCCCGATAATCTGATATAGCCGCAAGTTGTTGTAAAGTTAGCATTCCTTGATATTTTTTTCCTTGAATTTCCCAAGTAGGAAAAGCCCTTACCCCCGCTTTTCTACATAAATCAGGACGGGCATTTGTTCCCCTTGGATCACATTCAATATATTGAATATTGGTAAATGCTTGTTTTCCAAATAGTTCTTTTTGTTTTGTACAATAGGGACACCAAAAAGCACCATACATTTTTACTTTGAGCTTTTGGAGATGTTTTGCTAATCCTATTTCTGACGCACCAGAGGTATTTTTAATTGCTGTTTTAGTATTTTGAAAATTGTTAGTTGTAGCAATATTACTTGGCTGAGAATCAGATATTGATTTTGTTTGTGTGGATGCTACAGCAGCACCACCAATCAATCCCACAATTAAGGATAAATTAATAAGCGAAAGCTTCATGATTTTCCAGTAAAAATTATTAATCTAAAAGTTTTGATTTCCATTAATCACCAACAAATTTTACATTTGAATTTGGCTTTTCCCAATAGAGAATTTACGGATAATACTATAATCGAGAAGAAACAACTGATTTTAGTATGAGTAATTAGGCAGAATTAATTACACAACTTATTCCCCCTGTTCCCTGTTCCCAGGTAGGAAATTAATTTTGCACAACTGCTTATTTGTAAAGAATGTCATCAGAAATTTAATAAATTTTTCCCCCTTGGGAAGTTAGAAAGACTTAAATTTACAATATTTATACAAATTTCTTGTACCTCTAGAATGGTTTTATGGATTCTGAACACACACCCCAGCAAAAGGCTACTTCCTCACCTTTGGATACATCTCTTGATTCAGCATCATTACTTAAGCGTCAAGTACCCAAAGCCTTCTTGATGGCTTTATTGCTTGGAGGAGGTTTAATTTTAGTCTTATTAGTACATTTTTCACAAGCAATATACTTAAGCTTAACAAATTTTACAGCTTTTGTGGGAACTCCTTACCAAAATTGGTTTGAACAGCAAAAAATTAATCATCCGCTTTTGCTAATACCTTTAGCTTTTGGTGGAGGATTATTTGCTAGTATTTCTCCTTGTATTTTGTCATTGCTCCCTATTAATCTTAGCTACATTGGTACTTTAAATATTTCTTCCCGTAGAGATGCTTTTATCAAAGCTAGTTTGTTTACTTTGGGAGTAGCGACGGTATTTAGCCTGTTTGGTTTATTTACCTCTGTTGCTACAGCTGTAATGATAGAATTTCGTGGTTATGCTGATTTGATAATAGGTGTAATAATTTTAATTATGGGACTAAGTGTAGCAGGTTTAGTTCGTTTACCTTTACCCCAAATTAATGTTCATTTACCTTTTGGGGGGTCTTATACTGTAGGCTTAACCTTTGCTTTGGTAAGTTCCCCTTGTGCTAGTCCGGTATTATTTTCTGTGTTAATGATAGCGGCTGATTCTGGTTCTCAATTAATTAGTTTTTTGGCAATGATTAGTTATGCTTTAGGTTATACAGCGATAATTTTCTGCGCTAGTTTATTTACTGGTTTAATCAAACAAAGTCGGTTTTTGTTGAAGCGAGCGCATTGGATTATTTACATAGGCAGTAGCTTATTAATTTTAGGGGGAGGATATTATTTATTAAATGGTGTTTTGTGGTTTTTGAAAAATTAATGATATGAAGTTTTTATCTAGAATTGAAAACTGTTTAGATATCATTTGTCTAAATTTAATTTAAAATCTTAATTTACAGAAATTAGTTTTGAACAATTTCATTTATCAAATTATATTTCGTCATATAAATAAAACTTGTAAAGACAAAAAATGGAGTTTATTTATGAGAAGATAGCATTGTCTTTAAATAAGCAATAATTTCCTTTTGATTATTTTTTAAGCTTGGAAACTGTTTTTCACACACTTTAGAGAATTTTTTTAAAACCTTTTTGCTGATTTGACTTTTGTCTTGAAAAATAGCCACCGGATAAAAATTATTTTGCCATTTTTCAAATTGAAATAAGGAAATAGTTGTATCTCTCACTTTATTATCGTTAGGTAGAGCATAAATATATAAAGGTGTTTCTAAATTGTTAATATAACAATCAACTTCATAAACGCCATCTGGATCATGTTGATAATCATACCATTCAAAAGTATATCTTTTCTTAGGAACATTGTTTTCGATTAAAGCTTTAAAATCTTCATAAAAGGTAGATTTTACTCTTTCCCTAGAAAGATAAGTAATATCAGATATTTTTAGTAAAGCTTGAGAAAATCTAAATAAAGCATCTCCATATTCATCTTCACTAATTCTAATAATTAATTCACCATATCTATCTTCTACTTGAAACTCCTGTAACGCATAATCAATAAGTTCTCTACGTGTACCAGTTGCCAAGTCAATAGGATCAATTCTATAACTTAAATGTAAATAAGTATGTCCTTCATCTGATAGCAACCAAGTTCCTTTTTCTTTCTTGAAAACAATAGCTAAGTGATCTCCATCATCAAAGCGAAATGGTGTAAAGACACGAAAACGATCTTTACCTTCTTCTAAAAGGTGTATTTCTTCACAAACCTTCCTTTTAAATTCCTGTGTAATTGCTTCTGTGATCATAGTATCCACTTAGCTGAAAAGCTCTAGCTGAGGATGATTAGGTAAAATGAAAGCACAATCTTTTATCATACAATATAATGCCTCTCCATAATTAGTAAATCTATCTGTTTGTTGTGCATACTTATCTTCTTCTCCGTTTCCATAATTTTGATAGCGTTCCGTAGCAGTATGAATATGAAAATTATAGAATCGTTCCTTTTCAATTGGATTAGTATGTTCTTGAACTTTTCCGTCATATCTTTTTAAACGAAACAGTTTATTAGAACCAGATGGATAGATACCAAGAATAATTGCAAAATCTAGCTCATTTAAAAGATTTTGACGTAATACAACCTGAAATTGATTACCATTGTTACCTTGAACTGAAAAATCACCTTGTTTGGATAAACGCACCTCCCGAAATTGGATTCTGGATTGCCAACCTAACGGTAAAGGTTTAGGTTCATTGATTAAATTGTTAATTTCGGCATCTGAATATTTAACCACTTTTTAATCAAAGTTAAAATTTTACAAACAGGTAGGATGCTAATAGTATAGTTATTGATGTATGTTTTTTGTGGTAAATTCCAGAAAACATCGGTGACACCACCTATCCACCCAAAAAGCCGGACTTTTAAACCTTGCTCTACAACTTGGGTACTCTAATAATAATCTTAACCTATACGTGCTAAAAAACACAATTTTCTTCAATTGTCATTCAATGATGGTTTTGTTCAAGACTGGACAAAGTTTCAATGTTTGCTACCTCTACTTCATGCCGCACTAATGCAAATTTTAACTTCTCAAGTATATTTTTTAGGAACGCACAAAAGCACGTTCCTGTCAACTATTAATTAAGCTTTGGCGATGCCTTCTTCTCGTGCGGCGCGTTGAACGGCGGCTGCGACGGCTTGAACAACTCGCGGATCAAAGACGGAGGGAATGATATGTTCTCGATTTAAGTCTGCGGGTGAAACTAAGGAAGCGATCGCACTGGCGGCTTCTAAATACATTGTAGTGGTAATTGTCTGAGCGCGACAATCCAAAGCCCCACGAAATACACCAGGGAAAGCCAACACATTATTAATTTGGTTAGGATAATCACTACGACCTGTAGCGATGACTGCGGCGGTTTTTTGGATTAGTTCTGGTTGAATTTCCGGGATAGGGTTAGCCATTGCAAAGACAATTGGATCTTTGGCCATTGACTGTACCATTTCTGGAGTTAAAACACCGGGAACGCTGACTCCAATAAACACATCTGCACCTTGCATGGCACCGGCTAAAGTTCCTTGTGCTTTGACTGCAAATTCTTGTTTTTCTGTGGTTAAATCGGTGCGATTGGTGGAAATAATCCCTTTAGTATCGCACATCCAAATTGTTTCTGCTCCGGCTTTGCGAAGTAACCGCGCGATCGCTACTCCCGCAGCACCAGCGCCATTAATTACAATCCGAATCTCTGCAATTGATTTGTTGACTAATTTTAAAGCATTAAATAATGCTGCTAAAGTAACAATAGCTGTACCGTGTTGGTCATCATGAAACACGGGTATATCTAACTCTTGTCGCAGTCGGTTTTCAATTTCAAAACAACGGGGTGCAGCAATATCTTCTAAGTTTACACCCCCAAACACTGGGGCGATATTTTTAACGGCTTGGACAATTTCATCTGTATTTTGTGTAGCCAAACAAATGGGGAAAGCATCTAGACCGGCAAATTCTTTAAATAACATGGCTTTACCTTCCATCACTGGTAAAGCGGCTGTGGGTCCAAGATTTCCTAGCCCTAAAACTGCGCTACCATCTGTAACAATAGCTACGGTGTTTTGTTTAATTGTCAGTTGGTAAACTTCTTCAGGATCTTGTGCGATCGCTTTACAAATTCTCCCTACCCCTGGAGTGTAGGCCATGGCTAAATCAGAGACGCTTTTTAGGGGTATTCTGCTGGCAATACTGATTTTACCACCACGATGTAAATTAAAAGTGCGATCGTAAACACTAATTATTTTAATGTCAGATACCGCTTTCACTGCCTGTACAATAGTTTCCGCGTGTTCTGTGCTGGCTGCATCCACAGTAATATCACGTATAGATTGATGCCGAGTTTGTTCAATTAAATCAATTTGCCCTAGATTACCACCAGAATTAGCGATCGCCTGTGTTACTAATGCTAACATCCCCACACGGTTGGGAATCTGTAAGCGGATTGTCAAACTAAAACTAGAATTAGGAGTTAGGTCTGCCATAATGATCTTCGATTTTAAACTTTAGATTTTATCATCCTTGTTGCAAATACCCTCAGCGCGGTCAAACTAAGTTAATATATTAAAAAACACCAATTAACAGCTTTAAAAATTCTCCTCAAAAATTTAGTAAACATTATGTGGTGATATTCTTTCTATTTCCTGCCATGAAACAATTGTAAAAATTATTCAAAATGCCAATATTCCCAAAAATATTGATTAAATCTGGTTAGCAGATCCAGAAGACGAAGGAGAAAATATAATTCCTGATCATAGAGTAGTATAAGATTGGATAATAATATCACTCTTCAAGTCCTAAAACTGATCGCTACTATAAAAATAGGAAACAGCGAGAAACGGAACTATGCAAACCCAGCAACGCTACTACAGTCCAGAAGAATATTTAGCACAGGAAGAGGTAGCAGAATTTCGTAGCGAATACAGAAACGGGGAAATTATACCAATGACAGGAGGTTCAATAAATCACAACCAAATTACCGGAAATGTTTACGCATTTCTGAGATTTGCTTTACATGGTAAAAGTTTCAAGCCTTATATTGGCGATTTGCGGTTGTGGATTCCACGTTATCGAGAATACACTTATCCCGATGTGCTAGTAATTTCAGGTCAACCAGTATTTCAACCCCAAAGGACTGATACAATTCTTAATCCTTGTCTGATAGTTGAGGTTTTATCTAATTCTACAAAAAATCGCGATCGGACTGATAAATTTCGCTATTATCGCTCAATCAATGAGTTTCAAGAGTACCTACTGATTGATCAGTATGAAATCGCTATTGAGCATTATACCAAAAGTGAGGGGGATGCTTGGCTATTTCGTGCTTATGAGTCCAATACAGAAAAAATAGTTTTGACTTCCGTTAATGTCGAAATTCCACTGGTGGATATTTATGAAGGTGTAGATTTTAATTTAAAGGAAGATTGAATTTACAAATCTTTACATATAAAAACTCACCCACTTAGGAGGACATCTAGGAAAATATATACAAAACTTAGCTTATTGATTTTAAATACTTCTAGGAAATTTTGATAGTATTCTGAATAAGTAATATAAAACCAGTATCAGTTCTAAATTTTTGCATTCTCTCCTTGTGTGAATATTGGAATTGTGGCTTTTTATTATTAGCTATATATGCCTTTTTGGATTTATAACTATCTAAATCATAATCTTGTATAAAAACTGCAATAGTTTTTCTAAGTTGCTTTTCAGCCTCTTCTATCCAAACACTATTTGTATAGTTTCTTTGTTTTAACTCTACAAAAATAATTTTACCATCATAAGTTAGCATACCATCACAACGACTAGACATTTTACCATCTGGTCTGAGAATTTCAATACAGTTATCAATAGCGGTAAATATTACCTCTAATTCCTGATTATTCTCAACAATAGCAATCCATTTAGAGTACCGGAAGTAAAAAAATGCCCAGTTGTCATTGCGAATGGAGCGTAGCGTAATGAAGCAATCGCGGGGGTTTGAGATTGCTTCGCTTCGCTCGCAATGACTGTCTCTGGATCATTTATTTTTTGGAATACTCTTAGTAGAATCTTCAGTATCAATATAAGCAGGATTCTTGGCTGGTGGTGGATCATCGCAAAGTCCAAACTTAGATTGATTTGTTCGACCTTGACAATTTGCATCAAAAAAATTTATACCCATAAAAATTATATTTGTTCCTCAATTTCCAGTAAATCATCAAAAAGTTGATTAGTTTCTGCTAAGAAAGTATTGAGATAGTTTTCATCAGAAGGTAGCCCTTCATAGGTAGAAAGTTGTTTAATTTCTCCTGACTCTGTTAATTCATATACAATAGCATCTTCAGAAAATACACAAGATGCTACAGGAACAACATTTTCTAATTTTCTTATTAGTAAATCTCTATTGGGTGAATCTCCAATATTCTGTAAAACTTGATGTGCTTTAATTGCTAATGTCAGATAATTGATAATGTAAGGACTGTGAGTAGTAAGAATTAATGTATTGCCTTCTGTAATATTGGCAAACTCCAATAATTTATATAAAACATTTTTCTGCGATTGTGGAAATAGGTTTTGTTCTATTTCTTCAACAATATTCAAAAAACATTCATTTTTATATTTAGAAGATAACAGTTCCAAAGCTACTTTTTTCAATTCTTCAGAAAGATTATCATTAGATAAAATTTCCTCAATTTCTTTTTTTAATCTTTTCTGCTCTTCTCCACTCAGTTCAGTTTGATTAGAATCTTGATTTTCATTAATAGATAACGCAATATTACGAGAAACTAAAAACAAAGGAATAAAAGACTGAAACCCGCTTGAAGCCTCAGAAAGCTTTAATTTATAATCATTTCCTACAATATTTAAACTTCTATTAATTCCATCAAATTCCAATTTGACATCACCTACTGGCAAAGTCAAACATTCTGATAATTCCTGTTGTGAACGTTCTAATTCCTCAAAAAATGTATATAATGATTTAGGTAATCCTTTTATTCTTTCAGCCCGTTCAACTACACTCAAAAAGTTTCGTTCTGCTGGTATATACATAATTTTAGGTAGACTATATTTTTTAATGTTATTAGTGGGAAAAATATTTAATTTTCCATTTGTGTAATTAATGCAATAAGCATTACCACGATATTCAATTTCCGTTGCAGATAAGAAGTAATTTTTTAAGTTTTGATAGTTAAAGCATGTATTAAAAAAACGTTTGCTACTTGTAACATAATTGATTTTTAAATTTTCACGATACAGTTGTTTTTCCAACCAACTAAATGTTGAGATTAACTTAGCAATGCTACTTTTGCCTGTTCCTTGATTACCAATGAAAACAGTAATTTTACGAATATCTATAAATCCATCATTCTCTATAAAACCTGATTTAATTGGTCTAAAATTTCTTACTTTTATTTGACTCATAGTAGCTGATAGGATTTTTTTACTTTTGCTTACTTCATGCGTTAAATTTCCTCTTTTAATAAAAGCACAAATTTCATCAATTAGAGTATTAATATTTATTTTGCATAGCAAACAAAAACGCCCCCCATTTAGGAGAGCGTCTTTGTTTATTTAAGCTTCAGATATTAACCGTTGATAGCAGGAGCGGTTAAAGCAACAGGAGCAACTTCACCAGCAGCTAAGTCTAAGGGGAAGTTGTGAGCATTACGCTCGTGCATTACTTCCATACCTAAGTTAGCGCGGTTGATTACGTCTGCCCAAGTACCGATAACGCGACCTTGAGAGTCAATTACGGACTGGTTGAAGTTGAAACCGTTGAGGTTAAACGCCATAGTGCTGATGCCTAAAGCGGTGAACCAGATACCTACTACTGGCCATGCAGCCAAGAAGAAGTGTAAAGAACGGCTGTTGTTG
>DATGXB010000031.1:0-34686 GCA_035299225.1 Nostocaceae cyanobacterium
TGCCCCCCTGCCTCTTCCCCCCTGCCTCCTTTTATTGGAGATTACAGCGATCGCACAAACCCCGCACAGTCACTTCATAAGTTTCGCAACGCAAACCCGGACGTAAATTTTCTATTTCAATATTGGGGAAAGTTTGCCAAGCAATATCCTCAATTAAACCGCACTTTTGACAGCAAAAATGGTGATGTGGTGCTACATTCGCATCATACCGAGAAACCCCCTCCTCTAAGAGCACTTCCCGTACTAAACCCACCTCTCTCAAAGCTTGCAGAGAACTGTAAATCGTCGCTTGAGAGGACACAGGACTATCTTGATTCAAATCATTCAGAATTTGCTCAACCGTTGGGTGATCAGTACGTGATAACAAATTTGCATACACCGCAAATCGCTGCGGTGTCACCCTCAAACCCTTAGATTTTAAAGTCTGAATAATTGTGTTTGCCTGTGGCTGCATATTTGCTGTTAAATTTGAATAATAATTTTCCCTTCTATATTATATTCTTTATTTTTCAATGATACTTATCAAATTTAACTTTTTATTAAAATTAAGTATTTATAACTATTGACTGATTCTCACATCAGAATTATTCTGAGATAGAAGCAAAAACACACGTTCAAGTATTACCAGAGGTCAACATGGCTGTAATCGAAAAAGTCCCCAATGTTGTATTTAAAACCCGTGTCCGTGATGAGTCCATTGGTGGGGCAAACCCCTTCCGTTGGCAAGACCGCACCACACAAGACATTTTTGGTGGTAAACGTGTAGTTGTGTTTTCCTTACCTGGTGCTTTCACCCCCACCTGTTCCACTTCACACCTACCCCGTTACGAAGAATTATATGATCAATTCAAAGCATTAGGAATTGATGAAATCATTTGTGTATCTGTAAATGATGCCTTTGTGATGTTCCAATGGGGTAAACAACAAGGTGCACAAAAAGTATTTTTGCTTCCCGATGGCAACGGTGAATTTACCCGGAAAATGGGGATGTTAGTTGATAAATCTAACCTGGGCTTTGGTTTGCGTTCCTGGCGCTATTCTATGGTAGTAAACGACTGCAAAATTGAAAAGATTTTCATCGAACCAGGTTATGAAGATAACTGTCCTACAGATCCCTTTGAAGTTTCCGATGCTGATACAATGTTAAATTACCTCAAAGGTGCTAAAGCAGGCGCTTAAATTTCCTTTCACCACACATATTCAACAACTAGGGCATGATTTTATCATGCCCTTATTGCTATTTTTTGGGAATTTAATCACGATTATTTTTTATCTACTGGATTAAGTCTGAAAATACCCCCAATCAGTTTAAAATGAGAAGATGCGGGGTTTTGTTGATAAAACAATTCACTATAGTATTCTTTGTATGTTATAACATATAATTTCAATACAAATCCACACTATACCCCATCTGAAAATTAGCTAGAGATTAAACTATTACTGCATTTTTAAGTTTCAATTTTTAATTATTTATGAGCATCTACCCATTGATGGAAAAACCTAAACAAACATACCGTAAACGTGAAAATGACTGGCGGTTATTTTTACGTTTAGTTCCCTATGGCCGTAAACATGGGAAACTTTTAGCATTATCTATGATTTTGCTTGTTCCCCTTTCTATCGCTAACGCAATTCAACCGTTATTAGTAGGACAGGCTATTTCTTTAATTAGAAAAGAACCGGGTATTTACGAGTTTTTGCAAAATCTAGATTTATGGCAAGGTTTAGCAGTAATTCAAGGTTTATTTCTTGGTACAATTACCATTCGCTTGGCACTAACAGGTGTTCAAGGTTATTTAGTGCAGGAACTAGGACAAAGAATTACAGCCGATATTCGTACAGACTTATTTAAACACGTCACATCCCTAGCAGTCAGGTTTTTTGACCGTACACCAGTAGGTAAATTAATTACCAGACTAACCAGCGACGTAGAAAGTTTAGGAGACGTTTTTTCCACTGGTGCGATCGGTATTACATCAGACCTAGCATTATTAATAGTAGATGCAGTTTTGATGTTTTACTTGCAATGGCAACTTGCTTGTTTATTGTTATTGATTATATTTCCTAGCACTTGGCTAATTATTTACTTTCAACAACAATATCGGCGAGCAAATTACAAAACCAGAGAAGAACTATCAAAACTTAACTCCCAACTCCAAGAAAACATTGTAGGAATTAACGTTGTCCAACTATTTCGCCGGGAAAGATTCAACGCGGAACTATTCCGAGAAACCAATAACAAATATATCAAAGAAGTAGACGAAACCATTTGGTATGATTCCGCAGTGTCTGCGACATTGGAATGGGTAGGTCTAGTGGCTATTGCTGGAGTATTATGGATAGGTGGTTGGCTACTATTAGAAAATAACCTCACCTTTGGTACTTTATCAGCATTTATTTTATTTGCCCAGAAATTATTTGAACCCTTACGAAACTTTGCCGAAAAATTTACAGTCATTCAATCTGGATTTACTGCTATTGAAAGAGTAACAGATATTTTAGACGAACCCATCGAAATTAAAGACAAAGAAAATTCTCAAACATCAACTTTATTAGGTCAATCTAGCTATATCAAACAAGTAGTTAATAAACTAGAATCTCAAGATTTTACCACTACCCCAGAACTAGGAGAAATCAGATTTGATCACGTTTGGTTTGCTTACAAAGATGATGATTATGTGATTAAAGACTTAGATTTTATCATTCATCCAGGGGAAAAAATCGCTTTAGTTGGACCCACAGGTGCTGGTAAAAGTTCCATCATTCGCTTATTATGTCGGCTTTATGAACCCACCCAAGGCAGAATATTAATTGATGGTATAGACATCCGCGACATTCCCCAAGCAGAATTACGGCGTTATATGACAGTAATTTTACAAGAAGCATTTTTATTTGCAGGGGATGTGAAAAGTAATATTACTTTAGGTGATAATTATTCATTTGCAGAAATTCAACAAGCAGCAGAAAAAACCAGTGTTGCCCAATTTATTAATGAATTACCTCAAGGTTATGAAACTGAACTAAGGCAAAGAGGCACAAATATTTCCAGTGGACAAAAACAACTTTTAGCCTTTGCCCGTGCAGCCATTCGTAACCCCCAAATTTTAGTTTTAGATGAAGCCACAGCCAGTTTAGATGTAGGTACAGAAGCTTTAGTTCAAGAAGCATTAAACCAACTTTTAATCAAACGCACTGCCATTATTATCGCGCACCGTTTATCAACTATTCGCAACGTAGACCGAATTTTTGTTTTGAAAAGAGGTGAGTTAATCGAACAAGGTAGCCATGAACAGCTATTACAACAAGGTGGATTTTATGCCACTTTACATAATCTACAAATGTTAGGAACGTAGTTAATATTATTCTTAGTCTGGGTTGATGCTTGGGGAAACACAGCAAATCCTTAAAAAAAAATGTTGGGTTTCGTTCCTCAACCCAACCTACTACTCTAAACATCATAAATATCAGCAACCTTCAAGTTGCCAAATTTTAATAGTTGAATCTGAACTACCACTAACTAAAATTTTTCGATCTGAACTAAAGACTAATGAGTTAACTGCGGCTGAATGTCCTGTCAGAGTGTTTATAAGTTTCCCTGTAATAACATCCCAAATTTTAATGGTTGCATCTGTACTACCACTAGCTAGAATTTCTTGATCAGGACTAAAAGCTACTGTTTTAATTGAATTTTGTTCTATTATAGTATTGATAAGTTTTCCTTGAACTGTATCCCAAATTTTAATGGTTGCATCTCTACTACCACTAGCAAGAATATTTCCGTTAGGACTAAAAGCAACAGAGTTAACACGATCATAATGTCCATTCATTGTATAAAATACTCCTCCAGTTTTAAGATTCCAAATTTTAATTGTTGTATCATCACTAGCACTAGCAATAATCTTTCCATTAGAACTGAAAATAATGGAATTTACTGCTTTAGTGTGTGATTCAAGTCTATTAATAAGTTCTCTAGCCTGTATATTCCATAGCCTAATTATTGAATCTGCTCCAGCACTAACCAGAGTTTGTCCATCTGGACTAAAAGTAACAGAATAAATTGTTTTATTACTTTCAAAAAAGTCTGTAAGCAAGCTCATATTGCTTAAATCCCACAGTTTAATCGTTCTTTGTCCTTGAGTGTTATGATTACTTCCCCAACCCCCAGAAACAAGCATTTTTCCGTTAGGACTAAAAGCTATTGAATAAATATCTGCTGGACGTTTATCGGATACATAATTCAATGCTGTAGAAATATTTTCTCCTCTTTGCAAATTCCAAATCTTAATTGTATGGTCAGTACCAGCACTAGCAATAAGTTGATTATCTGGACTAATTGCAACAGACATCACATCCCATGTATGTCCTGTCAAGGTCTTTGTACATATCCATCTGAAATCATAAAACGAATTTGGAAACACTAGAGGAGAAACTAATACTGGTTCATAACTTATTGAATTTGTCTCAATCTCTAATTCTTCTATAACTTCTTTACTTGTTAAATTTGTCTCAATCTCCAATTCCTCTATAACTTCTTCTGCTTTCTGATAGCGTTGGTTAATATCTGGTTCAAGTAGTTTCGTAAGTAAATTTCTTAGTGTATCTCCAATCTCAATTTTACTGAGATGAATTTTTAAATATTTCTCCCAGCTAGTATACGGTTTAAACACATCATAAGGATGAGTGTGAGTTAGTAAATGAAAACAAGTTGTACCTAAACCATAGAGATCACTAGAAAAAAATGCCTTTCCTCGATTCTGTTCAGGTGCAGCATAGCCAGGACTACCAATAACAGTTCCAGTTCTACCTAAATTTGTCTCAGTTGCAAATTTAGAAACACCAAAATCTACTAAAAAAAGTTTGCCATCACTTTTTCGTCTAATGATATTTTCCGGTTTAATATCACGATGAATAACTCTCTGGCTATGAATAAATTGAAGCACAGGTAGTAGGTCATTAAGTAATTGCCAAATTTTACTTTCATTAAAAGCACCTTCTGTATTCAGTTCTTGAATAAGATCCTGTCCGTCAATAAACTCTTGTATTAAATATAAACCGCTACCTAATTCAAAGTGAGCTAGTAAGCTGGGAATTTGAGGATGCTGTTTACCCAGCGTTTCTAGTTGTACTGCTTCTTGACGGAATAATTCCTTTGCTTTCTGAATATCTCGGCTACCTTGACAGAAAAACTGCTTAATTACACAATAGGGCTTAGATGGCATATCCTCATCTATAGCCAAGAATGTTTTACCAAAGCCTCCCTGACCAATTGGTTTAATAGTACGGTAGCGGTCTTTCAGTAACAAGCTAGAACCGCAACTTGGGCAGATTTTATGATCATCAATATTTTCAGGTTTAGCGCAAATAGGGTTGAGGCAATAACTCATAGTACCAAACAATCAAGAGGATTATACTTATTTTGCCTCAATGTTAGTAGTTTTGCACACACTTAAACTAAGTATCTATATATTTTTTATGAAAAAACTCAACTGTCACCTAAATCAGCCTTGCTTTATCTACATTTTCCCAAGGTAAATTTAGGTCGCTTCTGCCGACATGGCCGTAAGCTGCTAATTTGCGGTAAAAGCCACCTTTACATTGAGAAGGTAAATATCTTAAATCGAATTGTTTGATAATTCCTGCTAACCGAAAATCAAAATGTTGTTCTAAAATTTTGGTCAGTTCTTCATCAGATATTTTGCCTGTGCCAAAGGTTTCTACTTGCACACTTACAGGTCGAGAAATGCCAATTGAATAACTTAATTGTACTTCACACTCATCTGCTAATTTTGCAGCTACAATATTTTTGGCGGCATATCTCGCAGCATACGCACCAATTCTATCAATTCTTACGGGGTCTTTTCCGCTTAAGGCTGAACCGCTATGTTTTGAATATTCTCCATAGGTATCTATGGCGTTTTTTCTCCCAGTTAAACCAGAGTGTGTTGCGGGTCCACCCATGATAAATTGACCATCAGGATTAATAAATATTCCTGTTTTCGCATCTGGTTTAATTTGTTCGTGTTCAAATACGGGATAAATTACTGTTTCTCGAATGTCATCCCGTAATTTTTGTAAAGTAGGTTTTTTGGGTTGATTCTGACTGGCAATAACTGTTAAACTGTGGATTCTGTAAGGTTTTCTATTTCTATATTCTACACCGACTTGGGTTTTACCGTCTGGTGTGAGATAGGGTAAAATATTTTGTTTTCTGACTTCGCTTAGTTGTTTAGCTAATTTATGTGCCAACCAAATTGGTAAAGGCATTAATGTATAGGTTTGATTACAAGCAAAACCAAAAACTGTTGCTTGGTTGGTGACGGTAATTTTTTCTATTTCGGCATCAGATAAATGTTTTTCATCAAAGTGGCGATGGGGTTCAGGAGGTAATTCTATTAAACTGGTGAGAACACTACAATTTTTGCCGTTAAATTCTGTTTCTTTATAACCAACTTGTTCTATGACTTGTCTGGCTATGTTGGTAAAATCTACGTTGGTGTTGGGTTCAAATCTGGCTGATATAAAAACTATGCCAGTAGAAACAGCGCATTCTGTGATAATTCTGGCGTAAGGATCTTGTTGTAAAAACCGATCTACAATGGCATCACTAATTTGATCACAAAGTTTGTCGGGGTGTCCTTCGGTTACGGATTCTGATGTTAACATGAAGTCTTTTTTCATGGTTTTTGATCTGGGAATTTGGAAAAAACTAAATTCATTACATCTGTGCTTCTGGGGCAGGTGGTAAAAGTAAAGGTTGGGGTTTTGAGTTTTGATTTATGTGAATGGTTTTGGTTGTTTCACTAATTAATAATGGCGAAATTGCCCCGCTACTAATTACTGCTAGGTCTACTAAATTTAATGGTGTGAGTTTTAATAAATTCCGTAATGGTGGTAGAGTTATGGCTATAATTTGTAGGGCAAAAGAACCAAGAACGGCAGCATTTAAGTAAGGATTAGATGGTAATTTTTCTTGGGTAAAAATGCTGTGTTTTTCTGAACGACAGCTGACGGTGTGGAGAAGTTGCCCTGATGTTAAGGTTAAAAAGGCGATCGCACTGGCATGAGTACCCATCCCATATTTAGATAAACCGTAACTGTAGGTAGCTAAGGTACTGGTAGACAATAAACCCGATTCTAGGAGGATGCGGCCAAAGTCGGATTTTTTAATGATGGGTTCGTCGGGGTTGCGGGGTTGTTGGCTGAGGATGTCGGGTTCCGGTGCCTCCATTGCTAGGGATAAGCTGGGGAAGATGTCAGTAATAAGGTTTAACCATAATAGTTGTAAGGCGTTAAGGGGTTCACCCATTGCTAAGGCGGTGGTGGTGGTCATTACCATGATTTCGCTGAGGTTGGTAGCGAGAAGGAAATGCACTGATTTTCGGATGTTGTTGTAAATTGTCCGGCCACGACTGACAGCAATAATCATGGTTTCTAGGCGGTCGTCTTCGAGGACGATATCCGCAACTTCACGGGCTACGTCTGTACCACCTTTACCCATAGCTACACCGACTTGGGCAGCTTTGAGGGCGGGTGCGTCGTTGATCCCGTCCCCTGTCATGGCTACAACTTGACCTGCTGTTTGCAAGGCTTGGACGATTTGCAGTTTGTTGCTGGGACTGATGCGGGCAAATACGTCTACTTTATCGCTGAGTGCGGCTAGGGCTGCGGGGGTGAGGTTGTTAATGTGGGAGGAGTCGAGAATTTCGATTTGGGGGGTACGATTTAATTCTAGTTCTTTGGCGATCGCATAAGCTGTAGGACTCTGATCCCCGGTAATCATCACGGTATCAATTCCGGCATGATGAAAGTCTGCAATCAATTCTTTTGCCCCTGTTCTAATCGGGTCAGCCATTCCCACTAAACCCAACCAAATCAAATCAGACTCATAATTGCTATCTGGTTCTACTACAGGACTGTAAGCAAGACCTAATACCCGTAAAGCTTTCCCGGCCAGGCGATCGTTTTCTATTTCCATCATCTGCCGGTCTTCGTCAGTAAATGGCACTACTCGCCCATTTTTCAGCCAATTTTGGCAAATCTGCATAACTTCGGCGGGATTGCCTTTAACTGCAACTATCTGTTGATTGTTATCTGTATCATGAATTGTACTCATGATATTGCGGTTTTCTGCCCGTAAGTTGGTATGTTTTAAGGGATATTTTTCTCTTAAATCAATGACATTTACTCCGGCATGAATGGCCATGTAAATTAAGGCGTTTTCTGTGGCTGAACCGGTAATTAAATATTCTCCATTTTGTTGATAACTAATTTTGCTTTCATTACATAATACCGCAGTATGGATGAGTTTAATTAATTCATTGTCAGCATAAGGATTAATTTTTTCTTGTTGAATGATAAATTCATTTTCTCTAACTTGAATATTTTGGTTATTAATTAAAATTTCTACCACAGACATTTTATTTTCTGTTAATGTCCCGGTTTTATCTAAACAAATAGTTTGCACAGCACCCAAGGCTTCAACCGCGCTTAATGTCCTGACTAATACCTTATTCCGACGCATTTCGCGGATACCTAAAGCTAGGGTCGTGGTGGCTACAGTGGGTAAACCTTCGGGAACTGCGGCAACTGCCAGGGAAATAGATAATTGTAACATTGGGAACAAGCCATAACCCCGCCAAATCCCTAAACCAAAGACTAAACCACATATTCCCATGCTGACGAGAACTAATTGACCTCCTACTCTATCAAGTTGCTGAGATAGGGGGGTTTCCATTGCCGCAGCTTCATCAACTAACTGATGAATTTTGCCCATTTCGGTATGTTCTCCGGTGGCTACTACAGTGGCTAAACCTTGACCACTGGTAACATAAGTACCTTTATAGATCATATTCAGGCGATCGCCTAATGGTACATCTCCACCTGCTAATTTTTCAGGATTTTTAGTTATCGGTAAGCTTTCTCCTGTTAATGCAGATTCATCAATACTCAGGTTATCAGCATAGATTAATCTGGCATCTGCTACTACATAATTACCAGTTTTTAATAATAAAATATCACCAACAGCTATATTTTCCGTCGGTATTTCTAGAGGTTTACCATCTCGAATTACCCAAGCTGTTTTTGCTTCTCTTTTTCTTAATGAATGAATTATTCTTTCTGATTGACTTTCGGTGGTGTAACCAATGGCCGCATTTAATAAAACTACACCCGAAATTACTACAGCATCAATCGTTCCCCCAGTCAACACAGAAATTCCCGCCGCAACTCCTAATAAAGCTACTGGTAAGGATGCAAACTGATCAATAATCATACTAATGTGAGAACGGGTTACAGTTTTGGCTAATTCATTTTTGCCGTATTGACGCAAATTTACAGCCGCCATTTGACTGGATAAACCGAATTTTGGGGAAGTTTTTAATGTTTCCAGAACATGATGAACTGACATTAAATGCCAATCTGTATCTTTTAGATTTTGAATGATTTTAGCTAAATCAATAACCGGAGTATCTTGAGATTTTTCCTGATAAATTAATAACTTTTTCTCAATTAAGGCAGCAATTTGTTTATAGTTATAAACTGGAGAGAAAATAACCAGAATATTTTTAGTAAGAATATTAGCAGATACAGAAATTATCTCTGGGCAATTACTCAACACTCCCTCTAAATATTCTTTGAGAGATGGTGAGCGATAAAGTTCATTAATTTTGTATCTAGCTCTCCCTTTGATTCGTGTATGTATTGCTTGAATCACTCTCTTGTTGCTCCTGTACTACTAATGAAAAACTTTGTCTGCTTACTGCTACTAATTCTGCTTCACTTTCATAATTCAGTTTTACAAAAACATCAATAGCATACCAAGCTAAAACATACCAAGGAATATCTTCTAATTTCCAACCTTGTCTTAATAGTTGTCTGACAGCTAATAAACCTAATCCTAAAGGTAATATTACTCGCAAGTCTGCTACATCATTAGTCATCCTTTTAACTTCTGTATTTAAGTTAGATACTAGATTTAAAAAATTCTTGGCTGTATCTGTTCTACCATTTTTTACATGAGGTTGATAATATTTTTCTCTTGGTTCTTGACGACTTGTTGTAGTTTTTTCCCATCCTTGTGCTACTTCATTTATAACATTTTGCCATCTTTCTGAAAAAGTAATACTCTCTTGAATAGTTGCTTGAACTAATGGTTGTTTTATTGCTGCGGCGATAGGTAAAATCACAGGTGAAACAAGAATTGCTGTTAAACTCTCAACAATTGTTAGTAAATCATCTAATTGTAAATTTTGTTTTGAGGTCATTTGTTAATTTCTCCTGTTAGTGATTTGGATCGCCACCATAGGATTTTAGTTATATTTCTAACTCATTTCATCCGCCAAAAGTTACAGAAAAATTTTGTGTAGCAGAGGATTTTCTCTGATAAATTCTCAATAAAAGCGATTTTTATCAAAGATTTCTAAATTATGTATATTTCTAATTTATTATTTCTCTAGTTATAGCTAGTTCAGTTATGATTATCATAAATATATCTTGGGAATCAGGCAAATTAAAAGTCAAAATGTTAACAATAAAAATTAGCTGCCTTAACCAGAAAATCTGGTGATAAATGGTAGGATATTTCAGAACTAATTGCTTAAGAGAAAATCATACTCCAACATAAATAAATGACATATTCTACAAGTTTGAATCAAGAAATTCAGCAATTGACTAGCCTAATTGAAGACCTCGATTGTGGGATGTTAACCACGGTTGATGATGATGGTAGCTTGCACAGTCGTCCGATGTCAATTTGTGGTGAAATAGATGCTGATGGGATACTTTGGTTTTTTACTTTTGCCAATTCTCATAAAGTTGCAGAAATTGAACAGCGTCACGAAGTTAATCTTAGCTTTACAGCCTTAGATGAAGGTCGTTATATTTCTATTTCTGGTACCGCAGAACTGGTGAGAGAACGTAATAAAATCCAAGAAAAATGGCAACCCGATTTACAAGTCTGGTTTCCCCAAGGATTAAATGAACCTGATATGGCTTTGTTAAAAGTGAAAATTAACAGGGTTGATTATTGGGATAGTCCATCTAAATTTCAAGCGCAAACAATCAATTTTCGAGAACTTTCTCCCCTTTAGCAGATAACATTCAAAACAAAATACAGCAGGGAACAGGGTTAAAGTTTCTGAGGATTCTTGTTTGATTTTTGCAATATACTTAGGTGGGCATTTCTGGGCATAATTTGCTTTGATTCAGAATTTAATCAAGAAATGCCCACCCTACACATAACTAACAAGAATCGAAAACCCAATTACTCTAAATAATCTTAATGTGAAGATAAGTAGGATTCCTGTTTGATTTTTGAAATATACGTTAGGATTCCTATATAACATTTTTTTGCTAACAAATTGTTATTTATCATTTTGTTGATATAATTGGGACTTAATTCGCAACATTTCTTAAATACAGCCCGTTTCAGGTAAAGGAGGTACAAATTTTTGGAACAAACCCTTATATAAAGAGACTTTCACCCCTGCACCGCACTGAGCGCAGTCGAAGAGTTCCCTGTTAAGAGTTCCCTGTTCCCTGCTGTATAATTAACTTTAATTAAATTAAAAAAAGTTAATATAGATTAAAAATAATCAAAAACATTATATATTTTTGCGTCATTCAGGCAAAATTGAGTGTATGCTGAATCTATAGACAGCCTAGTTGAAACTTTAAGTCTTATGGCTTAAATAAACTTCAAGATTAAGTAGTCTGTTACTCTTGCTTCTTGACATGAGTAAACATTACTATTGGCTACTAAATAAAGTTTATTTATCACCATTTACTGACTAGGTTCATCTACTAACTTAGTAGTAGCAAAACCAAAGAAACCTTTACAAGAATCACGTAAAATGATACAAAGAATTTTGCTGGCTGTCTCTGGACTGGGACACGCTGAAGAAATGCTCAAAAGCTTGAAGGATATGCCATCCATCCAAAGTGCGAAAGTTACTGTTTTGCACGTTGTCACTCCTCAAAGCACTGCGGTGGCTATGACTGAAAAATGGGAGGAAGGCGGCAAAATTTTGGCTAATGCTATCCAATCTTTGAATTTAGATCCTAGCCAGGTTTCTTCAATTTTGCGCCAAGGTGATCCTAAAGATGTAGTTTGTCAAGTAGCTGATGAAATTGAAGCTGACTTAATTATTATGGGTTCACGGGGGCTAAAGCGGCTACAGTCAATTTTAGCTAACTCAGTTAGCCAGTATGTTTTCCAGTTATCTTCTCGCCCCATGTTGCTGGTGAAAGATGATATTTATGTGAAGAAAATCAAGCGCGTTATGGTGGCGATGGACAGTTCCGAAGCTGCTCAAAATTGCTTAAAATTAGCTTTGTTCTTGCTGCGGGGCGTAACAGGCGGTCTAATCACTTTGGCTAATGTGAATACAGATTTAGGTGGCAAATTATCAGGTATAACGGAAATTAAGCCAGAAAGAGATTCACTTTTAGGTAAGGCTGTAGCCGAAATAGAAAGACAAGGTATAGCAGTTAAATGTGTTACCAGTAGCGGTAAACCAGGTGAAGAAATCTGTCGTTTAGCTGATGAGTTAAATGTTGACCTACTGTTAATCGGTTCTCCAGATCGTCGTCCGTCTATTGCTAAGAGTTTTGTAGACTTAGACAGACTAATCGGTGCTTCTTTATCTGATTATGTACGTGTGAATGCGACTTGTCCCGTATTACTAGCGCGGACTGTGAGTTAAGGTTTTAGCAAGTTGCGGTTAACGAAAACTCCTACATAATTAATTGTAGGGGTTTTTATTTGGGGGTGGATAGTCAACAAAGAAATAGCCATAACCATCTATACTTTTTATAGAAAAAACCTTATGGTTAGACTTAGATATTAATTTACATCTATATATTGTCCCTCAGTCATTTTCACAAATGCCTATTCAGCACCTCCCTAAATAACCTGATGAATTGATAAATTTATAAGTTTTATATTCCTGGTAATCATGAGTTATTATTTATCGCCATTATAAATAATTTATCCAGCTAAAACAAACTTAATCCCCTTTCCTGATAATTATGATCATAGAGAAGAACTTATATGATAGCTATTTTGCTGGTCAGATAGAGAGATTGATATAATTTTACTTATAGGTCTAATCTAATATTTATTTAATAATTCCCCTTCCCAAGTTAATCATTTTCACCAGAAACCCTGTAAACTAAGTTTTAACAGGTTCAAATAACTCAGACGCACCCCTTAGTCAAATTCAACTATTTAATTATTGTACTTAGATTGCGTTCTTGGCAGTTTTTGCGAAAAAACTGTTAATTCGCATACCTAAATATTGAGTTTTGACAATATCCACAAGAATGATTTTGATGATTCTTGTTGAATTTTTCATGCCTAAAAAAACTAAAATGGAGTAAAAATTATGAATGAATTTTCTCGCCGTAAATTTATTTTCACTGCTGGGGCTTCTGCGGGGGCGGTTTTTCTCAAAGGTTGTTTAGGTAATCCACCTGAAGATGTTGCAGGCGGTGGTAATACTTCACAAACTGCTCAACCTGTGGCTAATCTGAGTGATGCGGAAAAACCAGAAACTACAAAAGTAAGACTAGGTTATATTCCCATTGTGGAAGCTGCCTCATTAATTATTGCTAAGGAGAAAGGCTTTTTTGCTAAATATGGGATGACTGAGGTAGAACTAGCAAAACAAGCATCTTGGGGTGCAGCGAGAGATAACGTAGAAATTGGTGCTGCTGGGGGTGGGATAGATGGTGGACAGTGGCAAATGCCAATGCCCCATTTAATTACAGAAGGCTTAATTACCAAAGGTAATCAAAAAATTCCGATGTATGTATTATGCCAGTTAAATACTCATGGGAACGGAATAGCGATCGCCTCTAAACATCAAGGTAAAGGCTTGGGTCTAAAGCTGGATGGTGCTAAATCCTTATTTAGTCAACTCAAATCATCAACACCTTTTACAGCAGCCCAAACATTTCCAGCTGTAAACCAAGACTTTTGGATTCGTTATTGGTTAGCTGCTGGTGGTATTGACCCTGACGCAGATGTGAAATTACTCACAGTTCCCGCAGCCCAAACTGTAGCCAACATGAAAACCGGGACAATGGATGCTTTTAGTACCGGCGATCCCTGGCCTTTTCGCATTGTCAAAGACAAAATTGGCTTTATGGCCGCATTAACCGCCGAAATTTGGAAAAATCACCCGGAAGAATATCTGGCTATGCGGGGAGACTGGGTTGATCAACATCCTAAAGCCACGAAAGCCATTTTAAAAGGCATTATGGAAGCTCAACAATGGTGTGATAAATTTGAAAATCGCCAAGAAATGGCGCAAATATTAGCAGGAAGAGCTTATTTTAATGTACCCGTAGATGTATTAATTGAACCATTTATGGGTAAATATGACATGGGTGAAGGTCGGAAAATTGATGATAAATCAATGGCAGCTTTGTACTGGAAAGATGAAAAAGGTAATGTGTCCTATCCCTACAAGAGCCATGATTTATGGTTTATTACAGAAAGTGTCCGTTGGGGCTTTTTACCTAAAGAATACATTGCGAATAATGCTGCCAAAGCTAGAGCTTTAATTGATAAAGTTAACCGAGAAGATATTTGGAAAGAAGCCGCAAAAGAAGCTGGTTTTACTGCTGATATTCCTAGTAGTACATCACGAGGAATAGAAGAATTTTTTGATGGCATAAAATTTGACCCAGACAAACCAGAAGAGTATCTGAAAAGTTTAGCAATTAAAAAAGTTAGTATTTAGTCATTAATCATTAATCATTAATCATTAGTCATTGTACTAATTGATAAAAATGATTCCAGATGGATTGACAACAGCTAATGATTTCAAAATCCAAATTTTAGTAGTCAGTTGTGAGAGGAGAATAAAATTATGACAGTTGCACAAAGAAGAAATAACACTAAATTAGATAACGGCTTTTTAGCAAGTTTACAAAAGCAATTTCCTGAGATATTCCCCCCAGTTATTGCTATTCTCATCTTCTTAGCACTCTGGCAATTATTTTCTTGGACTCCAGGGGCAACATTACCAGGGCCAATTAAAGTAGTTGAAGACACTTGGATTTTGATTTTATATCCTTTTTATGATAGAGGCGGCATTGACAAAGGGTTATTTTGGCAGATTTTAGCTAGTCTCCAACGAGTAGCAATAGGTTATTCTTTTGCGGCTGTAGTTGGTATTGGCTTAGGTATTGTAATTGGCATTAATAAAACAATGTCTAAGGCTTTAGATCCTTTATTTCAGTTATTGCGAACCGTACCGCCTTTAGCTTGGGTGCCTATTTCTTTGGCAGCTTTAAGACAAAACGAACCCGCCGCTTTATTTGTGATTTTCATTACCGCAATTTGGCCGATTTTAATTAACACTGCTGTGGGTGTAAAAGAAATTCCCCAAGACTATAATAATGTGGCCAAAGTTTTGCAACTTTCCCAAAAAGATTATTTTTTAAATATTCTCATCCCAGCCGCATTACCCTACATTTTTACAGGTTTAAGGATTGCCATTGGTTTAGCTTGGTTAGCGATTATCGCCGCAGAAATTGTGATGTCGGGTATTGTGGGAATTGGCTTCTTTATCTGGGATGCCTACCAAAATAATTACATTAGTGAAATCATTTTAGCACTAGTTTATATTGGCGCGGTTGGTTTGTTGTTAGACAAGTTCATGGTTTGGATTCAAAACTTAATTCTCCCCACAGAACAAAAATAAACAGAGGGCTAGAGGAGAAAGAAGAAGATAAAAATACTTTTCTTTTTCCCTATTGCCTGTTCCCATTCCCAAATACCAACTACCCATTAAAATATTATGAGCGTATTTGTTGCTGTTGATCAAATTGATAAAGTTTTCCAATTAACTGGCGGCGGTCAATATATCGCCCTGAAAGGAATTGATTTACAGATTAGAAAAGGTGAATTTGTTTCCTTAATTGGTCACTCTGGTTGTGGTAAATCTACATTATTAAATATGATTGCTGGTTTAGATTTACCGACAGAAGGAATAGTCACCTTAGAAGGGCAAAGAATAACTCGGCCAGGTCCGGACAGAATGGTAGTTTTTCAAAACTATTCTTTACTACCTTGGCGAACAGTGCGAGAAAATATCGCCTTGGCTGTAGATTCAGTGATGAGGGGTTTATCAGAAAGCGAAAAAAAATCCATTGTTGAAAAGCATATTGATATGGTGGGTTTACGTCCCCATGCAGATAAACAACCGGGGATGCTGTCTGGTGGACAAAAACAAAGAGTAGCGATCGCTCGAGCTCTGGCTATTCGTCCTAAACTATTACTATTAGATGAGCCTTTTGGGGCATTGGACGCACTCACACGGGGCAACCTGCAAGAACAATTAATGCAAATCTGTGAAGAAAATGAAGTTACCGCCGTGATGGTAACTCATGATGTAGATGAAGCTGTATTGTTATCTGACCGCATTGTGATGTTAACCAACGGGCCAGAATCCAAAATTGGTGACATTCTGGAAGTTGACATCCCCCGACCCCGGAAAAGAATGGAAGTAGTCGAACACCCCAGCTATTACATCCTGCGGAGTGAAATGATTTACTTCCTTAACCAGCAAAAACGAATTAAGAAAATTCGCGCCCGCAAAACCGCCGCCATTGCCCGTCATGGTTTAGAAAAAGTAAATTTAGAAATCGGCTTTTTACCCCTCACAGCTTGCGCCCCCCTAGCAGTAGCTAAAGAAAAAGGCTTTTTTGCTAAACATGGTTTAGATGAAGTTAACCTAGTGCGAGAAACTAGCTGGCGGGGTATTGTAGACGGCATGAAAGGCGGTTATCTAGATGCCGCACAAATGCCCTCTGGGATGCCTATCTGGTTGAGTTTAGGCGGCAATAATAACCAACCTTTACCGGTTGTCACTTCCCTGACCATGACCCGCAACGGTAACGCCATCACCTTGGCAAAACGTTTCTATGAACAGGGTGTCCGCAACTTATCGGACTTTAAAACCTACCTCCAACAAACCCGCGAACAAGTCCACACTATGGGGGTAGTACACCCTGCATCCATGCACAATCTACTCCTACGTTATTGGTTAGCGGCGGGTGGTATTGACCCTGACAATGATGTAGACATGAGAACCATCCCCCCAGCCCAGATGGTAGTAGACCTGCAAGCCGGAACAATTGACGGTTTCTGTGTGGGTGAACCTTGGAATTATCGCGCCGCAGTAGAAAACGTTGGATTTACCATTGCTACTGATTTAGAAGTGTGGTTAGGACATCCTGGTAAAGTCTTGGGAGTGCGGGAAGATTGGGCAGAAGCTTATCCTAATACTCATATTGCCCTGACTAAAGCCTTATTAGAAGCTTGTCGCTATTGTGCCGATCCGAAAAACTCCTTAGAAGTGCGACAAATTCTGGCTGCCCGTGAATATGTGTCCACTGATTTGGAATATATTCAAATTGAAGACCCAAGTAATGCGTCTTGTGACATTAATCAACCTATGCGAGAATTTGCCCATCATTTGTTTTACGCTGAGTCAGCCATCAACCGTCCCAGTCGTACAGAACAAATTTGGATCATGACTCAACTAGCCCGTTGGGGTGAAACACCTTTCCCCCGTAACTGGGTAGAGATTGTGGAAAGGGTTTGTAAAGTCGGTGTATTTAGTACCGCCGCCAGAGAATTAGGCTTAGATATCAGCTACACTCGCCAACCGATTGAACTATTTGATGGTAAAGCTTTCAATGCTGATGATCCGATTTCCTATCTCAACAACTTGGAAATAAAACGCGATTTCTCTGTGGCAGAAGTAATTCTCAACACTCCCAGAAGAATAGCTGCTTAAGGAGGCAGGGAAAAAGAGGCAGGGGGGCAGAGGGGCAGGGGGCAGGGGGGAAACTAAGGACTAATGACTATTGCCTGTTGCCTGTTGCCTATTCTCCATTCCCTGTTCCCTGTTCCCTGTTCCCTGTTCCCTATTCCCTATTCCCTGTTCCCTATTCCCTTTCCCCAATCACTAACAAAAATATGACTTTTACAACAACTGGCACTAGCAGACGGACAAAAACCACTGCAACTTATGAAAGTAATCAGGCTTTCTTACAGATTAAGGATGTCACTAAAACTTACCAAACCAAGAAAGGACCTTTTACCGTCCTTGATGGTGTCAATCTGAATGTAGAACAGGGTGAGTTTATTTGTGTGATTGGCCACTCTGGTTGCGGTAAATCTACCCTGCTGAATATGGTATCTGGGTTTAATACTCCCACTACTGGGGAAGTTTTATTAGAAGGTAATCCCATTACTAAGCCTGGTCCAGACCGGATGGTGGTATTCCAAAATTACGCTTTATTACCTTGGCGGACTGCGTTTGAAAATATTTATTTAGCGGTAAATGCGGTTTACCCCCATAAAATGGAGGCAGAAAAACGCGCCATTGTCCGAGAACATTTGGCTATGGTGGGTTTGGCTGATGCGATGGAAAAGAAACCAATGCAAATGTCTGGGGGGATGAGGCAACGGGTTTCTATTGCCCGTGCTTTGGCCATTCGTCCCAAGGTGCTGATTTTAGATGAACCTTTTGGGGCTTTGGATGCCATTACTAAGGAAGAGTTGCAGGAGGAGTTGTTAAAAATCTGGAATGACAACCGTTGCACGGTGTTAATGATTACCCATGATATTGATGAGGCACTGTTTTTAGCAGACCGTTTGGTGATGATGACCAATGGACCCCATGCCAAAATCGGCGAAGTAATGAATATTCCCTTTCCTCGACCCAGAAACCGCGATCGCATTATGGAAGATCCCCAATATTATCAACTCCGCAATTATGCTTTAGATTTCCTCTTTAACCGATTTGCTCATGATGACGTGGGTTAACCTCAAAGTGGGTGAATTATCATTCACTCATAGGGAAAAATTATTGATTATGGGGTTTTAACCCCTAATCTCTTTTTTCTATTTTATGCAGTGGACAATACAATATTTTGAATCATTGGTTTTCAATGATGCTTATCATAGATAAAACTCTATATATTGTCTTACGCAGTCATTTTATTAATGACCTATAAGTAATAACTTATAGGATGTATCTAATATTTATTTAATAATTCATTGTTTGTAGTCTATTTTTTAGATTACAAAAGCGGTATGCTATTTTTATTCCCAATAAATACACATTTAGCAAAACTCAGGGCTATTTGTTCCTCTAAAATCTCCCTGCTATCAAGCAGTTATGCTAATTTAATTTTGTTTGGTTAGGGTTATTCGTCTACACTATCTAGGTGTAGATGTCAATTGAACATGAAGCAAGAAAAACATTTTTTTTACTTGCCTCAATTTAGCTTGCCAAAAAATTAAACTGGCTTTTTGTGGGGAATTAACCAGATCACCTTACTTAATCTGCTAATAAAAAATGAAAATAGTTGTTTTTGGCTAATACATTTAACTATCAAGGTAAAGGATCAACTGACAACATCCACCTTGAAAGTGTTTTATTGTCGCTGCTGTTTATTTAGCTTTAATGATGAACGGCTAGTCAAGCCTAAACTTCGCTTACACATACAACTCGATTATAACACAGTTGTATCTTGTGTCAAGTCACGGGTTTAGGTGGAAAGTTGGTTGTTGTGGTTGGCAAATCACAAAACCACACCATAGCAATCATTTATTTATTTCACAGTTCAGTTACTCAATCCCAAAACTATGCAAGTAACCAATACCATTCATTTCCGCAACTTGCGGGGCGATATTTTTGGCGGAGTAACAGCCGCCATTGTTTCCTTACCTCTAGCTTTGGCCTTCGGTGTGGCTTCTGGTGTTGGGCCTGTTGCCGGTTTATATGGTGCAGTCTGCGTTGGCTTCTTTGCCGCCTTATTTGGTGGGACACCTACCCTCATTTCCGAACCAACTGGCCCGATGACCGTAGTCATGACTGGGATTGTAGCTTCTCTGACAGCTAACAATCCAGAAAATGGCCTAGCTATGGCATTTACCGTAGTTATGTTAGCGGGGATCTTTCAAATTATATTTGGGGTCTTTCGCTTAGGTAAATACATTACCCTCATGCCTTACAGCGTTATTTCTGGCTTTATGTCAGGAATTGGGGTAATTTTGATTATTTTGCAAATTGCGCCTTTCCTGGGGCAACCTAACCCGAAAGGTGGGGTGTTGGGAATGGTGCAAAATTTGCCTGACTTAATCAGCAAAATTAACCCTCCTGCTACCATTTTAGGTGTATTAACTGTAGCAATTATTTATCTCATTCCCTCTAAATTAAAGCGCATTGCCCCTCCTCAACTTGTGGCTTTAGTAGTTGTCACAATAGTTTCTTTAGTTTTCTTTGGTGATGCGGATATCAAACGTATTGGCGTAATCCCAATGGGTTTACCAGAAAAACTGCAAGTACCAACTTTTACTGCTTCTCAAATCACTATCATGATCATTGATGGGGCAATGTTGGGTTTGCTGGGTTGTATTGATACCTTATTAACTGCCGTAATTGCTGACAGCTTAACTCGGACTGAACACAAATCAGATAAAGAATTAATTGGCCAAGGTATTGGTAACTTAGTTTCTGGTTTATGCGGTGGTTTACCTGGTGCTGGTGCAACTATGGGAACCGTGGTTAATATTCAAACCGGGGCGCAAACAGCCTTATCTGGTTTAACTCGTGCTATCGTGCTGTTAGTTGTGGTTTTATGGGCGGCTGGTTTAACCAAAGATATTCCGATGGCAGTATTAGCGGGTATTGCGCTAAAAGTGGGTATAGATATCCTTGACTGGAGCTTTTTGAAACGGGCTCATAAGGTATCTTGGAAAGGTGCAGCAATTATGTATGGGGTAATGCTGCTGACTGTATTCGTTGATTTAATTGTGGCTGTTGGTGTGGGGGTGTTTATTGCTAACATCTTGACTATTGAAAGATTGTCTAATTTGCAATCTCAGGATGTGAAAGCAATTAGTGATGCTGACGATGATATTAACTTAAATTCCGAAGAGAAACAATTGTTAGATCAAGGAAATGGTCGGGTATTGTTATTTTACCTCAGTGGACCGATGATCTTTGGTGTTTCTAAGGCGATCGCTCGTGAACATACAGCAATTAAAGATTGTGATGTCGTCGTCCTTGATTTAAGTGAAGTGCCGATGTTAGGTGTTACCGCTTCCTTAGCGATTGAAAACGCTATCCGCGAAGCCTGCGAAAAAGGCCGTCAAGTTTATATTGTCGGTGCAGCAGGTAAGATTAAACGCCGTTTAGAACGTTTGGGAATTTTCAACCTGTTACCTTCCCATCACTTATTTACTCAACGTACAGAAGCACTACAACAGGCAGTGGCTTACGTAGACAGCATGAATAATGGTAATAGTAGCTCCCGGTATGATAGTAATGTAGCTACTGCTGCCAATGATCAGCCTACTGTGTGGCAAAAAAATTAACCCTCTGATAAATCCCTATTTGCGTTACCCCGATTAGTTGCTGATCAAGCGATCGGGGTTTTTTCTTGTTTGCCCTGGACAAAAAAAATATATGTGTCACAATAAATACAGTTATAAAATAATTAATCAGATTTGTTATGCTAAGTGAACTAAAGCGACTAAAGTTGATTAAACTGTTCACCATCTACGATGCAAATGATACAGGCGTATTAGAAAAAGCAGACTTTGAGAGAATTGTAAAAAATCTCAGTAAATTACGTGATTGGCGACCTGGAACTGTAGAATATGACACATTACACGACCAATATCTTTTTTACTGGCAAAATATCCTAGAAGCAGCCGATAAAAATCACAATGGTCGGGTATCTTTACCAGAGTGGTTAGAGTACCATGAAAAAATGCTCGGTGCAAAAGATAAGTATAAACAACAAGTGGAAACCATAGCGGCTTTAGTTTTTGATACTTTTGATTTAGATGGTGATGGAAAATTGAACCTAGAGGACTGGAAGCAGTTTTTTATTGTTTATAACACTCCTCATGTTATAGTTGAAAATATATTCCCTAAACTTGATCTCAATGGTGACGGCTTTATTTCTAAAGAGGAAATGTTACAATTATTCCATGATTTTTATTTTAGTAATGACCAAGCCGCACCCGGAAATTTACTATTTGGCTCATATTAAATAAACCTAACTTTTGCACTATCTTCTTGTAGGTTGGGTTGAGGAACGAAGCCTAACAAAATAAATATATAAATTCTTCAGCCCTAAAATCAATTTTGGGCTAAAATCTCAAGTCATCTGAAAAAGGTTTCATTTCACGACTTTTGCTAAATTTGCATATTAATAATAGATGATTTCTTGAACAAAAAAGTTTTTAAAAACTGGTAATTTCATGTAAACATCAAAAAAATTACTCATTCATCTTGAGGAACTAAAGCAATTTTATAACCTAACAGCATCCAAAAATTCAATTAAAGTATAAATTTCATTTCCACATGTTTCTAAAAGAATTTGATTTAGTTCCCCATATTTTTGTTTAGCCGTTTCCGTTAAATCATTTTCTTGTGAAAGTACATCAATAAAATCTTTTAAAGCTGAATTTAATAATTTTGGTTTTCTTAATGCTTCTATTTGTAAAATTGCTTCTAAGTCAACAGCACGATGATCAAAATCTTGAAGAGAAGAAATTAAATAATCATGATAAAATTTACTTTTCTGGTGTTTGCGCTTATCATACCAAACATTTACTAAATCCACAATATTATTTATTTCTGCATCAGTTAAAATTTTAAACCTATTTTCCTCATTTAACTGTAAGGTGGAATATTTGGTATTTTCGGTAACTGGTTCAACCACCCATTTATAAAAACCTTCGTCATTATCCACATTAAAGAAAAATAAACAAATAGGCAGTTTTAACTTTAGCAACGTTTGAAAATCTGTCAAATTAATATTGATTTTAAAAATTTCCTCATCAGATTTTTGAACTAAATTTTCACTAGAAACATTTGCTTTAACAATAACACCAAAAACCCTACTAATGCTACTCTTATCTTTAGCAATAGTTACTATCAAATTGATATCTTGACCCTTTTCCTGCTTACAAATAGTCACATCATCCCGACGTGTCAAATACAAAGAAGCAATAGCTTCTGAACGAAAACTAAAATACCAAGGTTCTTCTTTTTTCATCATTATTCTACTAAATCAAATGAAAATAATTCTACAGCTTTAGCAACTGTTTTTTGTCCTATACCTTGAATAGTTCCTAATAAGTCAGATGTTAATGTACCATGTTCTACTCGTGATTTGATAATTTCTTTTGCTATTTTTCTATTAACGCCTAATATACTCTCTATCTCGTCAATTGTTGCTGTATTAATGTTAATTTTAGTTTCTTTATTAAGAAACCTCTTATCTAAATAACCCAATAGATCAGCAATTAATAAATAAGTATGAAAAACGGTTTTAACCGCTTCCATTTTAGTAATTGAAGTATGAACACCTTTATTAGTAAGTTTGTGAGTTTTTTGTAAATAACTACCTAAAAAATCAACATGAGTTTTAGCTAAATCTCTATTAGAATCACTCTCTATAGCTTTATCCATAAAAATCCAAAGTCTATTTATATATTGCTCTTTTCCTAATTTGCGACCATTTATTTGTTCATCAGTTGGTGGATAAAGTTCATCTGCTAATTTTTCAATAAGTCGTCTACAAGAAGTTAAAGCTTGTGACCATTCTTCTGAATTTTTACTAGAAACAGATTTAAAAGCAGCCATTAATTTTTCTGCAAGTTCAGGATTCAAATCTAGTAATTTATCATCAACTTCTTCTTTAAGAAAATCAAAAGCGGTTTTTGCCGTGTTTGTATAAACATATGCTTTAAGAAGATTTACTGCTTTTTCATTTGCTTTTCTTTTAACATGGCCTATTCTTTCTAATAAATCAGATTTATTGTAAATATCATCATCTTCTTGTTTATTTTTTAATAGTTCTTTATACTTTTCCTCTAAAAAACTAATGGTAAAAAGTTTATACCCACCTTCATTTTGAATTATACACAAATGTATAATATCTTCTATTTCTATATCACTATCTATCTTTATTCCATATCCTTCTATAACTTGTTTAGTCTCTTTCACTATTTTTTTAAGTTTTTCTTCCTTTTCTGGATTATCTTCATTTTTACTAATACATTTATATAGTACATCAGAGAAATCTTGCAACGGAAGTATATAATCTGGCTTACCAAGATGAACTTCACACCAAATTTTTATTGATTCTTCATCTAAAATTTGAGCAGCATTCAGAAGTTTTTGAACACCTGATGTAACACTACCTTTTAATGATTCTAATTCATTTATAGCTTCATTTAATACTGTGATTGCTTCCTGTTTTGCATTAACCATAAAATACCAGTAACCTAAATTTTGGATTCAAATGCCTACTGTAGCATAGTATATTTTCTTTCTAGCATATAGATGATGAATAAAAACAAAAAACGCAAAGACGCTTAACAACCCTTCGCGCCTTTGCGCCTACCGCAAGCGGAACGCCTGACGGCGAATGCGTGAGCCTAAATTAAACTACACCCCTTCGCGTAACTTATCCAAAACACTCCGATCTTCCAAAGTCGAAGTATCACCCGATACCTCTTGACCTGCGGCTAAACTGCGTAACAAGCGCCGCATGATTTTACCAGAACGGGTTTTTGGTAAAGCGTCAGTAAAGCGGATTTCACCAGGACGAGCGATCGCACCAATTTCTTTGACAACGTGCTGCTTTAGTTCCTTACTCAAATCTTCACTTGGTTGATAAGTTCCCTCTAAAGTAATAAAAGCTACAACTTCTTCACCCTTTAACTCATCAGGTTTACCAACAACCGCCGCTTCAGCTACTGCCGGATGAGACACTAAAGCTGATTCTACTTCCATTGTTCCCAGGCGATGGCCGGAAACATTTAATACGTCATCAACCCGTCCCATTACCCAGAAGTAACCGTCCTCATCCTTTCTCGCACCATCTCCGGCAAAATACGTATATTTTCCATTTTGTGGCGGTATATGTTCCCAATAAGTCCTACGGAAGCGCTCAGGATCGCCATACACAGTCCGCATCATTCCCGGCCAAGGATAACGCACCGCTAAATATCCACCTTCATTCTCACCGACGGAATTTCCTTCTAAATCCACGATATCCGCCAAAATTCCCGGAAATGGACAAGTTGCCGAACCGGGTTTAGTGGGAATCGCACCGGGTAAGGGTGTAATCATAATTCCCCCGGTTTCCGTTTGCCACCATGTATCCACAATCGGACAACGTTCACCACCGATTACCCGATAATACCACATCCAAGCTTCTGGGTTAATGGGTTCGCCGACGGTTCCCAACAACCGCAAAGATGATAAATTTCTGGCTTTGGGTAGATGTTCACCCATTTTAATAAATGCACGAATCGCTGTCGGGGCGGTATAAAAAATTGTCACGCCGTATTTTTCAATTACATCCCAGAAACAGCCAGGGTTAGAAGCACGGGGTGCACCTTCATACATCACAGTGGTTGCACCGTTGGACAGAGGACCATAAACTATATAACTGTGTCCCGTAATCCAACCTACATCCGCAGTACACCAGTAAACATCTGTATCTTGTAAATCAAAGATCCATTTTGTGGTAATGTGGGTGTAAAGGTTGTATCCACCGGTGGTGTGAACTACGCCTTTTGGTTTGCCGGTACTACCAGAAGTATACAGAACAAACAGCATATCTTCGCTGTCCATCGGTTCAGCCGGACAGTCAGCAGAAACCCCTTGTTGTAAATCATGCCACCAATGATCCCTTCCTGGTTCCATTGTGGTTGGTTGTTTAGTACGTTGTACCACTAACACATCTTTCACACTGGGAACGGCATTGTTAGCTAAGGCTTTGTCAACTTGTTCTTTCAGGGGAACGATCGCATCTTTACGCCAACCCCCATCAGCTGTTACAACTACTTTAGCTTGGGCATCATTCAAGCGATCGCGCAAAGCTTCGGCACTAAACCCACCAAACACCACACTATGGGGTGCACCGATTCTGGCACAGGCTAACATGGCGATCGCCGCTTCTGGTATCATCGGCATATAGATTCCCACGCGATCGCCTTTTTGCACTCCCAACTGTTTCAACACATTGGCAAACTGGCACACTTCCCGATGTAATTGGGCATAAGTTAAAGTGCGGGAGTCCCCCGGTTCACCCTCCCAAATTAACGCCGCTTTATTTTTCCGCCAAGTCGTTAAATGTCTATCTAAACAATTGTAAGAGATATTAATCTTACCATTGACGAACCATTTAGCAAAAGGTGGTTGCCAGTCTAAAACCTGATCCCATTTTTCAAACCAGTGTAACTCCTTTGCTGCCAATTCCGCCCAAAATTGCTCAGGATTGGCCTTAGCTTGTTGATAAAGCTGCTGATAATCTGCAAAGCTTTTAATTTTAGCAGCTTGGGAAAACTCAATAGCAGGCTGAAATAAGCGATTCTCTTGTAAGATTGATTCTATAGTCGGTTGAGACATGGTAACAGAAGAAAAAAATATTGTCACTGAAGAATATATTTAGCGTACTTGTGCTAAATTTTGTTAATATTTTCATTAAGTTGTCTAAAATCCCCTGATGAGTATTTAGCCGTTTAGTGTAAATAAATAGAGTAAATCCCTATTTTTTCGTATCAAATTGTAAAGTTAATCAATTTTGCTGCTAAAATAGTCCTAAACTTTGAAAAGTTGTTAATTTAACAAAAAACAAGTATAAATTCTTTTCACAAAAAGTTATTTACTGAAACTAGGGGCAAGATTGCAGGCAAGAGAAATTAAGGATAAACTAAAGTCATTGATTGAGCAAGCAGCCCCGATAGATGTCAACTTAGCAAAACGCTTAGGAGAAATCTATCGTTGGGTTAGACATATCAAGCCTGGTTCTTTGACAGCTAAACCGTTTGTCCTGGCTTTTCTTTTAGAAGTAATCACCGACTCTACTATTTGGTTAATAATCAAATCATCGCCTTCAGTTGCAGAACAAGCGGCAAAATTCCAGCAAATGACACCCAATGAGAGATATTGGTATGAGTATCTCTTTCCCAAATGGATTAATGCTTCGGATACCAAATTTTATATCTGGAAAAAAAAGTTAATGGCAGGTGAGTTTAATCAACTTGATAATGATATTATTAAAGCAATAGCCCAAGATATTGTGCGACGTGAAGGAAGTTTTTGGCAGCGTTACATAGCCGATTTATCAATGGCTACAGATTTAATCGTTTGTTACCATTGCCAAAAACCTCTGTGTGTACAAATTACCAGTGTTGGTGAAGAATGGCAGCAAAAAAAGTATCAGGACTGGCAAAATACACTGCAATTATGGGAAATCGAACGTGGATTATTTTGTAGTTACAATCCTAGTGAAAATGACTTCATTCAACAATTAGTAAATTTGTCGCTGTACAACAGTGATCATCTGGCTGAGGGAAAGTTCATCAATTTTCCCTAAACACAAATAGTTAGTATTTACATCACTCGCTTCCAGGGCATTTATGTTGAATCAACAACAAACTCATAGCCATTCACAGGTAGAAGATAGATTTGCTGAAGCCTTAGCGACAGCCAGAAAAATGCAACAAGATTGGTTAAGTTATGGTTTAGATTTTGTGCATTTATATGTAGAAGATGTAGATGGAGATTGGTTAGAAACTTGGGGAGATGATGACACAATCGGAAATAATTTGTTAGATGAAATCAAAGAATTTCTAGTTAGTGATGATGATACAGCCGTAAAAATGAGGTATTATTTAGGTGAAAGATCCTTATTTGATTTAGCAGTAAATCTCGAAGCCAGTTTGCACGAACCCATACCCGAAGATAGATTAATTGCCGTGAGAAATGTCTTAGCAGCCTTCATCAACTGCGACAGCCTAGAATTAGATCATCTCGCACATCAACTAATCGAAAAATTACTGTAATCATCTAGTAAGGTGGGCATTGTTGTTAATCATAATTATTAACATCTATTCCCACAAAATGCCCACCTGACAACTTATTTCGTAGGGTGCGTTACACTACGTTAACGCACCATCCTATCAAAACTAAAACACCCTACAACAAAAGGAGATTTCTGTAATTGAAACTCTCTAACTGCAAAACCCAAATTAACAATAATTTTCAGGGTTGAATTTTTCCATTTCCATTTGTATTAAGTTTTGTAAATGTAAAAAAACTTATACAAACTTCGATTTTAATATTTTAAGAAAAATTATCAATACTTCAAAAGTAATAAAAATCCTTAACTGATAAGCGTGATATTACGGTTAAATTTATTCAATCTTTATATCTGATTATATTTGTTTGTAGCCTAATACCAATTCACGAAAAAGCTGATAATGATGAATTTTTGTAGGGGTTTAGCACTGCTAAACCCTTTCCCGTCTGTTTGTATCATAATTAAAGTGAATCGGTATAAGTAAAGCATATAATCTAGATAAATCAGTGAATGTAAAGAATTGTACTCAAACAGAAAAAATACTATGTAATTAAATAGAGTATTTACCCATCTAATTTTAATAAATCCCAATAAAACAAGTAAATTTACCTTGCTTTTTTGGGAATACTTAATTAAGTAAAACTTCGGCTGATAGGCTGAAATCATTGATAAATGGCACAATTAAACAATCTTAACTGCCTATGGAATCTATAGAAGACATGGTGAAGCTAATTGTATCAATTAATCATGCTTGGAAAGTATCTACTGAGACTTTCGGCGAAACCTCTCCACTGTCCACTTCTGCACGGGACCTAAAAACCGCTTTACAGGTGCGGTTATTGAGAAAATACGCACCAGAACAGGTGTATTTAATTGAAGATACAGAAGCAGAAGGGGAAAAACTTTATAGCTTAAAACTCAGAAAACCTATAGATAACCGTTGGAATGTAGAACATTTACCAATACGGGTAGCACGAGAAGTTCTTTCTGATCGAGAAATAGCAAAATTTTCCAATCTGTAATCAAAATAAAGGTCAGGGTTAAAATATGAGAATCGGAGACATTTGGAATATAATTTGGCAGGATAGTCCTTTTCATTGGGCAACTGCTACTGTATTGATAATTGCATCAATTGTAGAGGTATATACATTATTACATTATTTATTTGTCAAATGTAATCAAACAGAACGTAATATTCAAGAATTAATTAATCGGCAAAGTAGTAGAAATGTAAAATCTTCCGATTATGCCGCTTCCGACTTTCAATATTTTGAACAAAAAATTAGAAAATGTCAATCTGCATTAGCCAGCCCTCGGATTTCCCTACGTTTTGTCACAACTTTGTGTACTGCAATTGGTGTTTTAGGGACATTTTATGGTATCCAACAAGGATTACAAGACATTGGTTTAAATAATATTAATGACTCTACAGAACTACTAAAATCTAGTACAAAACTCCTAGAAGGAATGAAAACCGCTTTTTCTACTTCTTTAATGGGGCTTGGGTCTGGTAGTTTATTCACCTTAGTTTTGTTTGTCAGTGATTTTTTCCGACAGCAAAGACGTAATAATTTACGTAATAAACTAGATAGTATAGTTATTCCATTAACAACAGATAAAGCTAACCAAAAAGCAGCAGAAGCACTGAGCAATATAGCAGATAAATTTGAAGGAATAAATCAATTAAGTGCAGAAAGTATTGGTCAAGCAGTAGGACAACAAATGCAATCTGTTTTTTTGCCTGCACTAAAATCAATATATGAAGAACAGAAAACACTTAGACAACTGCAAGAAAATCAAGGACAGAGAGTTTTACAAACATTAATACAAGATTTACGCATTCAGGTACTAGAACCAATTGCAGAAAGATTAGATGAAAGTGCAAAATTAACTCAACAAGCTTCGGAAGCCGTTTCTATTCTACATAAAGAACTAGGGGGAATTTCTCGAAATTTAGCAGATTCTATATTGACTATTCAAAATTTCCAAAAGGAAACTTTAGAAGAATTACAAACATTTGCCCATAATTTGGGGCAAACTTTGAGTAATTTTCAAACTGAAACTAAAGGAGTTTTACAACAAACATCAGTAGAAATTAACCGAGCAGTAGAACAAAGTATTGCAGGAATGACAGCCCAAAGAAGTGCTTTTGAAAGTAGTGCAGAACAAGCAGCCGCTACATTCAAAGGTATTAGAGAAGAATTACAAATTGCCTTACAAGAAAGAGCAGAAGTTGAAAAACAAATGCTGGACGGTGTTAGATCTGGAATTGTACAAATTTTGGGTAAAGCGTTGAAAGCTTTTGAGCAGCAAAATGATACTCTTAAAACCTTTAGTAATCAAGCCTCTGGGCTAATGAATGATGCTAGAAATAATCTTATTTCTACTTTAGAAAGTATTGCTTCTACACTCACAACTACTCGTCAAACATTTCAAGAAGATTTAACCCTATTTCGTCAGGAATACCAAGCAAATCTACAGGTTTTCTTTCAACAACAAAATAATGTCCTAGAATCAACCTTACTCCAAATTCAAACTGAAACTAAAGGATCTTTACAACAAACATCAGCAGAAATTAACCGAACTGTAGAACAAAGTATTGCAGGAATGACAGCCCAAAGAAGTGCTTTTGAAAGTAGTGCAGAACAAGCTGCTGTTACATTCAGAGGTATTAGAGAAGAATTACAAATTGCTTTACAAGAAAGAGCAAAAATTGAACAACAAATGCTGGACGGTGTTAGAACTGGAATTGTACAAATTTTGACCCAATCACTAAGAACTTTTCAGCAACAAAGTAATACACTAGAAACCGTTGGTAATCAAGCATCTGGACTAATGAATGATGCCAGAAATAATCTTATTGCTACCTTGGAAAATATTGATTCTACACTTACAGCTACACGTCAAACAGTACAAGATGATTTAACTCTATTTCGTCAAGAATATCAAACTAATTTACAGGCTTTCTTTGCAACACAAAATGATTTACTAGAAGGAACTTTAGGTCAGCAACGTGATGGACTAGCTGAAGTAGTAAGAAATTTACAGCAAGTTTTTCAAGCAGAAGCTCAAAGACGCAGAGAGTTAACTCAAGAAGTAGATGAAAGTATGAATAGAATTCAAGAATCTGTGGAGACAATTAACCAGTTAGTTATTGCTGCCGGCTTAAATGATTCACAACGATTAATACAACTAGAAGCACTTGCTAGAGGTATTGGTGAAGAAGTGCAGAGAGTTGATAATTCATATAAAAATTTATCTGCTCAGTTTCAATATAGTTTAGATGCTTGGCAAAATTATCTTGAAAGTTCTATGCAAAGAACTATCAAATTACAGGAAAACTTTTTCCAAGAAGTTGATAATGCTATGTCTAAAGTCTGTGGAGACTTATTAGCAACATCAAAAGTATTAGTAGCTGCTAAGGATAGTGGGAATAATGGCCATGTTTGATTTTATCAAAAATAATGAAGTAGTTGATCAAGAAAACGCTGAGGAGGATGATTCTAGTGTTTATCTTTCTATCGGTGATCTCATGTCTGGTTTGCTGATGTTCTTCGCTTTGCTATTTATTACTACATTGCTGCAATTAGCTGAGAAAGATACACCAAAAAGGGTAGTAATTGGTAATGTAGTTGGTGAAATGCAAAGCAAAAATATTAATGTTAAAGTTAATCCAGAAACTGGAGATATTAGCATTCAAGAGTCTATTTTATTCGCAAAGGGAAGTGCTGAATTAAAGCCAGAAGGTAAAGCTTTTTTACGTCGCTTTATTCCTGTTTACAGTGGTGTGATTTTTTCTAAGTCAGAGTTTGAAAGGGAAATTAGTCGTGTAGTGATAGAAGGACACACTAGCTCAGAAGGGGATTATAACACTAATTTAGAACTAAGTGTAAGGCGTTCTTCTTCAGTTGCTAAATACATTTTCTATGATATGAATTTTTCAACTAAAGCTGCTTTAAGTAACAAAATATTAGCGGCTGGACGAGGAGAAATAGATGCAGATAAGAGTCGTGATAACCCTAGTGATAGGAAAGTTGTTTTCCGTTTTCAGTTTCGTAGTGATGAATTAAAAGCACAAACTAAGAAAAAATAGTTTTCACAGGAGAGTAAACTTTGAATTTTAGTTACTCATTACCTAATTTACCAGAACTACCAGAGGTTGTTCCTCAAAAAATGATGGACTTGGCCAGCACTTTATCAGATGCCAAAATTCCTATACCATCTGTTGATAAAGTTTTAGCAGATATTGAACAGGGTACTGCTGATGAAGTAAGTCAGTTAGAATGGGTTTATTGTATTTATGCTAAAGCAGAATGGGATCAGCAAAATTGTATACGTGCTAATTATTCATCATCTTTAATTTGGCAAGTAGCAATTAATGATTCTTGGTTACAAAAGTATTTATTATGGCGATTGGCTCTATATTATAATGGTCAAAAAAATCAAATATTAGCGGATTCTTTTGCCGAAAGTTTTGATACATTGGTAAACTCTAATCAATTTGGAGACTTACTTTATGTAAAAATTATTTTGGCACTAAGAAATACGAATCCTGGTAAAGAGTTAACAAAAATTGCTTGTGAATCTTTAGTAAATAGAAGTGAATTACTTAACAAAATTAAAAGTTATTTACCAACTTGGCTTTCTGTATTTAATAAATTTCCAGAATACATTACTCCCTATTTTTGTGAGATTAATACACCAACTGAAAATCAGGTGATTTGGTTGTTAAGTTGTCTTAAGGAAATGTTAGAGGAAAAACAAGTTAATGCTGTTGATTATTTATTAGTAAATATTTCTGAAGAAATAGCCAATAAGCAAATTGAATTGGTTAAATGGTTAAAAGAGAATTATCGTCATGGTGAAAAATGGTATAAACTTTCAGAACTAGCTAAAAGAAATCTCAGAAATTTAATTGGTGCAATAAATTATGCTGATTTTCAAAGATTAGTTGATTTGATATTGAAGAGAATTTCACTAAAAGAATGGGAGGGAAATCAGCTAAAAAGACGTAAACAATTTTGGTATGATTACAGTAGAAGATTTGAAAGAATTCGTATTCTAGTTCCTGAATCCTCATCAAAAATTATAGGTGATTATTTACAAGAGGATATTGATATTCTCAAAAATGATGGTAGTGAACCTACAGAAATTTGTATTTTTGATTTTGGTGAGTGGATTGTAGTAGAATTTTTTAGAGGTAAAGGCAGTGAAACCAGAATATTTTCCAATAATCTCAAAAATCAGCAAATTCTTTTTGGTGAATCTCAACTTTCGGTTAAGCGTATTCGTGGTTTAGGTGGGGATAGACATGATCATGTTTATCTGTGGCAATTTTTTTGCCGTCAATGGTTGTTAAACAAGAATATTTATTGTAATCAAGGTACTGAACCTTATACACAACCTTCTACAGATAATTTACTACAACGTCAAACGAAATTAGGAACTTGGCAAGAAGATATTGAAAATTTAGAAATTGTCGCTAAAAACTATTGTCGTAGAATGGGTTATGAAACAAATTAAAAAGTGATTTAATTTACTCTAGGATTCCTGGTTGATTTGGAAAAATACTGAGGTGGGCATTTCCGCACATTTTCAGCTTTTATTGAGTGTTTTAGCGAAAAATGCCCACCCTACACATACTTAAAGTTTTTTATTAATCATTTAGTATTCCTATAGATAAAACTTTGGTGTTCAGCTTCACACCGTTTGATTTTGTTTATGATATTAATATACCGTTAAAGACTTGATAGTATTATGTCCTTGCGATGAATGTATATTTAATTGCTGTTAAGCTGGAATAGGGGTATTTTAAGTTAAGCTGGTTGTGAGAAGTAGACTATCGTATATTTTATGATAAAAAATCTATACTTCTTGCCAATTTTTAATGTTTTGAGTATTGGGAATGCTAGACCAAATTTTTGATTATCTGCACTTTCATATCAGTGTTGAAGCTCCTATAGTCCTGTTGATATTGGTGTTTTTAGAAGCGGTGTTATCTGCTGACAATGCGATCGCTCTCGCTGCAATAGCCCAAGGACTGGAAGACAAGGAACTAGAACGCAAAGCCCTAAATTTCGGTTTGGTGGTGGCTTATGTTCTCCGCATTAGTTTAATCTTAACTGCCACTTGGGTGCAACAGTTCTGGCAGTTTGAGTTATTGGGGGCTTTATACCTATTATGGCTAGTATTCCAACACTTTACATCCCCAGAAAAAGAAGATGGTCAACATCACGGACCCCGTTTTGCTTCTTTGTTGCAAGCTATACCTGTGATTGCTTTTACAGATTTGGCGTTTTCGTTGGATAGTGTGACAACAGCGATCGCCGTTTCTCAAGAAAGATGGTTAGTATTAACAGGTGCAACCATCGGCATTATTACCCTACGATTTATGGCGGGTTTATTTATTCGCTGGTTAGATGAGTATGAATATTTAGAGGATGCCGGTTATATTACTGTGGCTTTTGTGGGGATGCGGCTACTGTTAAAGGTGATTAATGATAACTTAGTACCACCACAATGGTTAATGATTACGGCGATCGCCATCATCCTAACTTGGGGATTCTCCAAACGCAAATTAATTGTAGAAACACCAGTACAGGAAGAAGCAGAAAAAGCAGAGAAAAGCGAAGTTTCTCAGTAGGGGAAGGTACAGAGTGCAGAGTGCAAAGTGCAAAGTGCAAAGTGCGGAGTGCTAAAAAGTTATTATCCCCCCTGCTCCCTGCTCCCTGCCCCCCTGCCCCCCTGCTCCCCTGCCTCTTCCCC
>DATGXB010000032.1:0-29347 GCA_035299225.1 Nostocaceae cyanobacterium
CCCTGCTCCCTGCTCCCCTGCCCCCTGCACCCCTGCCTCTTCTACTCTGCCTCTTGTTCCGGTTTTAGCCAGTGGCCGAAGTCTTGGAGGAAGCGATCGCTTAAAATGGATTCGCGGATTTTTTGGGTAAAGCGAATTAATTCGGTAATGTTATGAATTGTTAAGAGGGTATAGGCGAGAATTTCTTGCGATCGCACCAAATGGGAAATATAAGCACGGGTAAAGTTTTGGCAGGTGTAACAGGGGCAGGTTTCATCTAGGGGTGTAAAATCTTCTCGAAATTTGGCGTTTTTTAAATTCCATCTTTCATCCTTAACAATAGCTGTACCATGTCTAGCCCAACGGGTGGGAATTACACAATCAAATAAGTCTATACCGGAAGCAATAGCGATCGCCATTTCTCGATATGTCCCCACACCCATTAAATAACGAGGCTTATTCACAGGTAACAATGGGGCTGTAACCTGCACAATTTGCGCCATTAGTTCTGGTGGTTCACCTACACTCACACCACCAATAGCAAACCCAGGCTGATCTAATTTACTTAATTCTTCTGCGGCACGACAACGTAAATCTAAATATACTCCCCCCTGTACAATTGGAAATAATGCTTGGTCAGGGCGTTGATGGGCATTAATACATCTTTCTAACCAGCGATAGGTACGCTCAACCGCTAATTCTACCTCTTGACGGGTGGCGGGATAGGGTGGGCATTCATCAAATGCCATAATCACATCTGCCCCTAAAATATTCTGAATTTCTATGGAACGTTCTGGGGTAAATTTAATAATTTGTCCGTCACGAGGTGAGCGAAATGTTACGCCTTCTTCTGTAATTTTTCGCATTTCACTGAGGCTGAAAACCTGAAACCCACCGGAATCAGTGAGCATCGGACCATTCCAGCCCATGAATTTATGTAATCCTCCCCCACCAGCTACAATCTCTTCTCCTGGTTGGAGGTGCAAATGATAGGTATTAGATAATACCATCTGTGCACCTGTTTCTTTTAATTGGGACGGGGTGATAGTTTTGACATTTGCCAGTGTTCCCACGGGCATAAAACGTGGTGTTTCCACGATACCGTGAGGAGTGTAAAATACTCCTGCTCTAGCTTTAGTTTGACTACAGGTAGCTAGACATTGAAAAGAAAAGTTAGCGCTCAAGGTAAATATAATCGTTAAATTTATTGATCACGATAGCATTTAGGAGGTGGGAAGCAGAAAGCAGAATAATTTTAGATTCTGGATTCTGGATTCATGAGAAGGTAGAAATAATTAGTTATTCTCACCTTTCCCAAACTCAGTAAGCATTCAGGCTTCGGCATGATCTCAGTTGATAGCAAACGCTCACAGCAAAAGCTTACACCCTGCCTTGTGTGAAGGGGTGTCACCCTACTATCTATATAATTTTAAACGTTGTATGATTTTTGGGTTAAAAACAATAACCGTCGTCGTCAATCTCAGCATCCCACCTAGCTGATAGTACCTGATCCATCATAGCTTCTATGGCACTAGCATTTAAACAGCGATCGCGCCTTTCTTGCAGTGGGGTAGATAGGGGTATCAGCCGCAAACAAGTATCCTCTTGCACTAAGTCAAAGTAGGTTTCTTTTTGTGCTGACTGTTTGAGTTCTAGATAATCAAAACTGTAAATATTTAGATACAGTGCATTATTTGCTATCAAAGTAGACCTATCTAGATGAGCAAACACTTCTATCACGTCTCCTTCACCCTCACTCAAGAGTTTATCTTCCTGGGTGTAGGTGTAGTGAACTCGACCTAAATCCATCAACAAACGCTTGATGTCGAGTTTATTTACAATAATGCCCGTATTAACAATACACGGAGCGGGAATTTTTGTTTTGGGTAGATGATTACTCATAGGGAAATAGAGACTTAGGGAGGGTGTGCGAAGGTACAGCTATACGGCTGATTCAATCCCTACATTTCCAAAATATCAATTTTATGGGGTGATCGTCTAACAATTTGCAGTAACTTATTTTTTTTTAAGAAAAAAATTCTTAGCGATCGCTTAATTTCCATTCTAGCTGGTGCAACAAGTCGGGATCAATCAAGGGCTAGAGATGTTATTCATGTCGTGAGCATCTTTTTGACTACATCATCTTAATCATTGACAATCTTATTCAAAACTTCACAATATTTGTCACAAATTCTGCTACTTTCTACAGGAGGCAGGAGGTAAGAAAGGTCATGAGATTTGGCTTTTGAACTGTTTTCACTGGGTAGTGCAAGAAGTCAAAAGCAAATAAAGCCTGTTTTACCAGTCTTTTAACCTTTTTGAACTGAATGGTTATTTTTGCCAGGTTGCAGTAGTTATTGCTGCTCAGTTGAACTACTAAATATTAATTTCAGTAACTAGTATTAAGGATGACTAAAATTTTTCTGTGGGTGCAGCAGCAGATATTACAATTGATAGCAGCTATCATATTTTATACAGCTATTCCTTTACCCTATATTCCAAACTTAGATTTTCAGCGAGTAGCCTATTTTGCTCCGTTGGTTGGTGTGATCATTGGGGGAATTTTAGGTTTAGGTGATACACTGCTAAATTATCTGAGTGTCCCTTTATTAACTCGTAGTGCTTTAATTGTAGCGGGGGGAATAATTATTACTGGTGGGTTACATTTAGATGGGGCTATGGATACCGCCGACGGTTTAGCAGTGACAGATCCAGAAAAAAGATTACAGGTAATGGTGGATAGTGCAACAGGTGCATTTGGGGCTATGGCTGCGATTACTATAGTTTTATTAAAAACAGCAGCTTTAAGTGATTTTTCAGGCAATCACTGGTTAGTATTAATGGCTGCTTGTGGTTGGGGAAGATGGGGACAGCAAATAGCAATACTATGTTATCCTTATTTAAAAGCTACGGGTAAAGGCGCAATTCATAAGGGGGCAATACGTTCTTATGTTGATGTATTACCGGGATTTTTGATTTTAATTTGCTTAAGCGTTTTCTACTGGTTAATTGATTTTCAGAATTTAGTTTTAGCTATAGTGATGAGTAGTGCGGGGAGTGCGATCGCTTGTTGTACAGCCGCTTGGTTTAACTACAAATTAGGTGGACATACAGGAGATACTTACGGTGCAGTAGTAGAATGGACTGAGACAATATTTTTATGCGTGATGACGATGATTTAACATTTAATTTATGCTTCAATATCAAATGCTATAACATCATCAATATGTTTTAAAATCTCAGCTTTAACTTGTTCATGAGCAGGATGAGGTAAATAATGATCACGAGCAGCAGCACTTTCAAAAGTCATTAAAAACCCGTGAGTATAATTTTTGTTTAATCCTTCATGACTTGAGTATGCACCACCTGCAAAGTAAGTAATACCAGGAATCACAATTTTTAAGTTTTCTAATTTTCTTAATAACTCACTAATTGTTTCACTAGATGTTTCTGGTTTAAATTTTAGTAGAACTATATGTTGAATTTGAGACATGATCAAACCTCATTGCTTGATATTATTGAAATCGTAGGCTAATTTTTAACTTTTTAATTTGGATAAACTGTTGAATCTTCCAAACGCCATGCAGGATCAACAATACAAATAAAGATTAATTTTTCTTGTCCACAATTGGTAATATATTGCTTGGCGTTGGGGGGAATATAAATAGCATCACCAGGTTCAACCCGCATGACTTCATCATCAATATGCATTTCTCCAACTCCCTGAAGAATATAGTAAACTTCAGAAGACTTTAAGGAATGTGGTATTGAAGTTTGTCCTACTAAAAGAGTAGCATGAGCTAGACTGTAGCGTAAATCTAAAGATTGCTTATCTGGATGGAGTAGTTCACGGATAAAAGAGCCATCATCAGTAATAAATTCCTCACAATCCATCAATTTTTTTACTAACATTATTGACTATTTCCTGTGTTTTGGTAGCAAAATTTACTACTAATACATATATCTGAATCAGCTGAGAAATGTTTAATTTTGTAATAAAAATTCATGCGTGATCTGACCAATTTCATCTAGTGCAGCATGGCAGAAATAAATATCCAGTTAAACCCTATCAAACATCGGTTAAATCAACCTTCTTATACCAATTCACGAAAATGCTGATACATATCAACTTTTGTAGGGGTTTAGCAGTGCTAAACCCTTTCCCGTGTATTTGTATCATGATTAAAGTAAAACGGTATTACCTCCTGCCTCCTGCCTCCTTGCACTAGGGAAATAGGAGACAATCAATAGCAATAACTTTTTATACTGGTTTTAAAACTGCAAGTAAAGTCACAGGTTACAAGCAGGTAACACAATATTATATTAATTTATAAATAAAGTTTCTAATTTCGTTCTGCTTAAACGTAATTTTCTGCTTAATTAGTCCTCTTGGTTTAAACATAGGTTGACAGACAGCAGAGAGTTACAGCACAGTAGCATAATAGACTGAAGCCATATTTCTCTGTATTTTCACCATCTTTTAAGGCAAAACCTTTATTTAATCGGTTGTAGCTTTGTCACCTTCAGTTTAAAGTCACCTACCCCAGTTTCCCCAAAAGAACGAACGCGGATAATATAAGTTCCGGTTTCATTAATGCGAGTAAACAAAAGAGAATTACTTGTACCATCAGGACCATCATCATTTTCTGCGACGGTGGAACCATTGGGAGCTAAGAGAGTGATAATACAATCAAAGTTCTCAGATGACAAGTCAATAGCCAGATTATCACCTTTATTTAGTTTAACTGTATAGTCACGGGCAAACCCACCTTGACCGGTGGGAATATCTTTATCTGAGAGGGTATCAGACAATTCTACACTGCTCGTAGTCAGGGGAATAGGGCTATACAGTTTATTTTGTGCTGAGGCTGTATTGATGCCTGTATTTATCGTTAGCAAAGCGAGTGGTAGAATAAGAAGTTTGTTTAAACCTGCTACAAGTATTTGATGCATACGCTTTTTTACAGTATTGGCATACATAACATGGTAACTTGATTTAATTATAATTTTCTCAAGCCAGAGTTGCGGTTTGTTGTTGAATTATACACAACCTTAAGCAAACTTGATAAAAAACGGTTACAAAACGAAAAAAATGTGAAAATATCCCTTTCTATCCAGCTATTACAAAAGCATCCACCAAATTAGAACCTTTTTTATCTGAGAGAATAGCTTTTTTACAAATCGTAATTTATTGCTTTTTATATAACTAATGAAAGATTTAGAAATGTGCAGCAGTTTCTAGTATCAGGGGATATAGACTTGTTTTCCTGGGTGCTAGTATTAGGGAAGAGATAGATGTAATGGGGGTAGCCTTAATGGCAAAGTTGAGTACCGACCCTCGTAAATTTACTCTTTGCTCATCTTGGGCTAATAAATCTCACCATCGGGCATTATTGTTCCTGTTAGTATGGTTCTGTTCATATTTGCTCCTTCAATATCTGCTCCACTCAAGTTGGCAGAATCTAAACAAGCTCCCTCAAGGTTTGCTCTATCAAGATTTGCTTTTATTAAATTCGCTCCACTGAGGTCTGCACCTCTTAAATCTGCTCCAGTTAAATCTGTATTACTTAAATTTGCTCCCCTTAAATCTGCTCCACCTAAATGTATCCAACTTAAATCTACATCACTTAAATCTACATCACTTAAATCTGCTCCACTCAAGTCAATTCCAATCATTTCTGCACTAATAATACATACTTCAATTAGTTCTATATCTGTTAGCGAAGATTGGTTAAGTTCTGCTTGGTTAATATATGCCTCTATCAATTTTTCTCCTGTCAAATTTTCCTGAATTAAATATGCTCCTATTAAGTTTTTTCCAATCAAATTAGCATTGGTTAAAAATAATTTGACTAAGGTAGCTTTGGTAAAATCTCTTTTTCCTATGGCATATTGTTTTAATATTTCTTGAGAATCCATATTTATCTCCGATTTTTGTGAAAAAGTTCTGTAAATATCATTGATGTATGTCTAAGTTGAAATTCAAGTTTTGGTTGGCATAAAAAACGGGTAAGTATTTTAAAATCTAATATTTTTTAGCAATTATATTAAATTTGTAATTTGAGTTGTTGAAATGAAAGAGAGAGGACAAATTTACTCACAAACCATTGAAAATAATTACGCAAATACCCTTTGCTTCGTCATCGGAAATTATTAAATTATTAATGTAATTCCTACAAAAGCTAATCTGCTTATTTAATGGCAAAAAATTATTACAAATTTAATAGAATGTAGAGAGTTAAAGTCGGGAAGGTGTGAGAGGCTGCTTCACAGAGCCGAAAATATTTCTCTCTAATCTAAATATAACATACAATATATATAAAATTATGTTTTTATGGGTTTAAATTAAAGAGTAACTATCAATTAAGTATTGATGTAAGCTTTACTGCAAGAGGGCTGTAGCTTATATCTTAATGTCAAAAACAAATTTGCGAACTAGTAAAATATAATTTACCTATAAAAATTTAATCCGAATTTAACGCAGTATGAGGAATTTTTGCTATTGTACAAACAATACTCAAGAGTTAGTTATTAATTTTTCTTCATACTTTTTTCTGCTTAGTTTATTGTTTTTCTGTCACAATATCAACAAGATACTTCGACAGAAAAATTAAATTTTTGCTTGTATCACTATGCACCAGTGTCAACTTAAGCTACAGATGGCTTATTTGTTGGCTTTCACACCCGCCCTGAAATAAATTTCCGGGCTAATAGCTAAAGTTTACTAAAGTAAACTAGAGATTTTTAAATATTTTTAGTCATCTTTAGATGACTTTGACTATTAGACTCTTAATTCATTCCCAGGCAGGTTATCGGTTTTATGTTAAGTTGATACCAATGATCACTATGCTATGGTTGCTTAATTTACAAATTGGTGTAATTAATTTTTGTCAAGTAGCGGAATATTTAAATTTCTTGTTGTCTTGTATCTTCTACCGCTTGTTCTAAAATTTCCGAAGGAAATAAGCCAGCACGAGGAGCGTCTATAGGTACATTATGAGGGTCTAATTTGCCCTTGGGTAGATAAACTAATTCTCTTAATGCTGTCACCATTTCATCATTAGTTACTTTGTATGGTAATCTGCCCATAGCAACGTTATCCAGGTTTAATTCATGGCGGTCATATACACAAAGTTCATATTCTTCGGTAAAAGAAATACAGTTAGTTGGACAAAATTCTACACAGTTACCACAGAAAATACATACACCAAAATCAATGCTATAATGATTGAGTTTTTTCTTCTTGGTTTTTGGGTCTAATTCCCAATCTACTACGGGTAGGTTAATCGGACAAACACGCACACAAACTTCACAGGAAATACATTTATCAAATTCAAAATGAATCCTGCCTCTAAATCTTTCCGAAGGAATTAATTTTTCATAGGGATATTGAATAGTAATAGGTCGGCGGTTGAGATGGTCAAAAGTGACGGATAATCCTTGTCCAATATATCGCCCTGCTTGGATTGATTCTTTAATATAATCTTTAATTTCTTTTAAAAAAGTAAACATAATAATTCCCATTTTATACCCTTTATAAGATAGAGTAACAGTTTATGCTCTGATTATGTTCTGTCTATGGTTATAATTTAGATTAATCATAACTACCATTAGATTTGCTTTTTTGGATAGTTCTTAAGCCTGATGTAGTGATTAGGAAAGATGGAGAAGATTAAAAAGTATGTTGTATAGAAGTTTAGCTTAATAATCAGGATGATAAGTAATTAGGCAGAATTAATTACACAACTTATTTCCCTGTTCCCTGTTCCCTGTTCCCTGTTCCCTTGCTTTACGTAGGAAATTAATTTTGCACGACTACTTATTATTTAGCGGTTTTATTTTGATGATTGCAGCATTTTTGTTTGTGGCTGCTATTTATTACGGAGTCATCAATCCTTAGTTTGGGAATTTAACTGATTTTCGTTGATGAGCTAGATTATAGGATTCAGATTTGATTTTTGAAAAATTACGGAGGTGGGCATTTCCTACAATTTTTCGCTGCTATTCAGGATTTTACCGAAATGCCCACCCTACACATACTAACTCTACGTGGTTGGAAGTTAATAATTGGATTTGGTATAAAACAATATTGAGGAAAGAAGATTGCTGGCTGATTTAACATTCTTAACATTAAATATCTTCCTGAAGTTTGATGCGGATGTTATTTATGAATGTGTTTTTAGAACTGAAGAGATATTTTTTTGATATTGAACTGTGGATATAAATATAAAAATTCAACTTGATTTATTATCAAAGTCAATAACTTTTTTTTAAAATCTTTCATCTCTGTTTGACCTCCAATGGAAACTAGGTTTTTGATTGCATGAAAACTAATAGTTGAAAAGAGCGAAAAGGAGGATGTAATTAAAATACATGGCTAAGAGATATCCGAAATTTAATCAGGATCTGGCACAAGATCCAACGACGAGGCGGATATGGTATGCGATCGCTACAGGCAATGATTTTGAAAGTCATGATGGGATCACGGAGGAAAATCTCTATCAAAAGATTTTTGCTTCTCATTTTGGCCACGTAGCGATTATCTTTTTGTGGGCTTCTAGTCTGTTATTCCACGTTGCTTGGCAAGGTAACTTTGAACAGTGGATTAAAGACCCGCTTCATATCCGCCCCATAGCCCATGCAATTTGGGACCCGCATTTTGGTAGTCCAGCCATAGAGGCTTTTAGTCAAGCTGGCGCTAACTATCCGGTGAATATTGCCTATTCTGGGGTCTATCACTGGTGGTATACCATCGGGATGCGAACCAATAACGAGTTATACATGGGTTCGGTGTTCCTGTTGTTGTTTGCGGCGGTGTTTTTGTTTGCTGGTTGGTTACATTTACAGCCGAAATATCGTCCGAGTTTGGCTTGGTTTAAGAGTGCAGAACCCCGGTTAAATCACCACTTGGCGGGTTTGTTTGGTGTCAGTTCTCTTGCTTGGGCTGGTCATTTAGTCCATGTTGCCATTCCTGAATCACGGGGAATACACGTAGGTTGGGATAATTTTTTAACGACCTTACCCCACCCCGCAGGTTTAACGCCGTTGTGGACTGGTAACTGGGCTGTATATGCTCAAGACCCCGATACTGTTAAGCATTTATTTGGCACTACCCAAGGTTCAGGGACAGCGATTTTAACGTTTTTGGGTGGTTTTCATCCGCAAACGCAGTCGCTATGGTTAACAGATATGGCGCATCACCATTTAGCGATCGCTGTGATCTTCATTATTGCCGGTCACATGTACCGCACGAACTTTGGTTTGGGTCATAGTATTAAAGAAATGCTCAACGCCAAAAACTTCTTTGGCATTAATACCGAAGGACAGTTTAATCTTCCCCACCAAGGTTTATATGACACCTACAACAACTCCCTACATTTCCAACTAGGAATACATTTAGCGGCTTTGGGGACTGCGGTTTCTTTAGTTGCACAACATATGTATTCTTTACCGCCTTATGTCTTCATAGCCAAGGATTACACCACTCAAGCAGCACTATACACCCACCATCAATATATTGCTGGCTTTTTAATGATTGGTGCCTTTGCTCACGGGGCGATTTTCTGGGTGCGGGACTATGACCCAGAACAGAATAAGGGGAATGTACTAGAACGGGTAATTCAACATAAAGAGGCAATAATCTCTCACCTAAGTTGGGTGTCATTATTTTTAGGATTTCACACACTAGGGTTATACGTTCACAATGATGTGGTCGTTGCTTTCGGGACACCAGAAAAGCAAATTTTGATTGAGCCGGTTTTTGCTCAATTTATCCAAGCTGCACACGGTAAAGTCTTGTATGGGATGGATGCCTTACTATCCAACCCGAATAGTATAGCTTTTACAGCTTGGCCGAATCACGCGAATGTCTGGCTACCTGGTTGGTTAGATGCAATTAACAATGGGACAAATTCACTGTTTTTAACCATTGGACCCGGTGATTTTTTAGTTCACCATGCGATCGCACTCGGTCTACACACTACCACCTTAATTTGTGTTAAAGGTGCGTTAGATGCCCGTGGTACAAAATTATTCCCAGATAAAAAAGACTTTGGTTTTACCTTCCCCTGTGATGGACCCGGAAGAGGTGGTAGTTGTCAAACTTCCGCCTGGGAACAATCATTTTATCTCGCCTTTTTCTGGATGTTAAACCTCATCGGCTGGGTAACATTTTACTGGCACTGGAAACATTTAGGAATTTGGCAAGGAAACGTCGCTCAGTTTAATGAAAACTCTACCTATTTGATGGGTTGGTTACGTGATTATCTTTGGGCAAACTCAGCACAACTAATCAACGGCTATAACCCTTATGGAACTAGTAACCTTTCTGTTTGGGCTTGGATGTTCCTCTTTGGTCATTTAGTCTGGGCAACCGGTTTTATGTTCCTCATTAGCTGGCGTGGATATTGGCAAGAGTTAATAGAAACCCTTGTTTGGGCACACGAAAGAACACCTTTAGCTAACCTAGTTTATTGGAAAGATAAACCCGTAGCCTTATCCATTGTTCAAGGTTGGTTAGTCGGTTTAGTCCATTTCACAGTCGGTTATGTCCTCACTTATGCCGCCTTTCTCATCGCCTCAACTGCGGGTAAGTTTGGATAATTTAGCTATCCTCTGACCTTTTGATTTTCCCTCTTTATTGTCATAGTAAAGGGGGATTTTTTTATCCAATAAACACACCCATAACTAGTTCCCATTCGGAGACTGAGAATGCTATCAAAGAGGCTCTACCTCTGAGATTTTCCAATAAAATCTGAAACAAACAATAATTATTATTTTCCCAACTAAAACAAAAACAAATCCTTGACATACTACTTACCAAGAGTATATACTGAGTAAGTTCAGATTCCAAGTATTGAATTTTTCTCCAAACCAAAAGAAAAGTGAGGTAAGGTGTGACTTATCAATGGGTAAAAAGAAACAACTCTCAGGGAAATTCATCTGATCAAGCTAGACCAAATCAGTTTGCTCCGCGTCCGTATATCCCTCAACCAAAAATTGACACACTAAAAGATACATCCGCACAAGAAGCCGATATCACAAATGAAAAATTAACATCAGAAAATGTTTTAAGACTATCCTATTGGCCTGAGAAAACAGCACTAAAAACACCTCAGATTAGGCGAATTAATTTACAAAATACAGAATTTATCCATCAACAGATACAAGCAAAATCCAGTGGCAGCGATATATTTTTCAGACAAACAGACAAAAATGAGCAAGACAATGACATAATTAAAGAGCAATTAATATCAGCAGATGCCAATCTTGTTCAACAAAAGTCTATAGATAATAACAATCTGCCATCTTTTACGCAACAAAATAATTCTGAATTACTGCAAACTCCTAATAATACTAATCAAAATAGCTCTTTAAATCAAGATTCAGAAGAAGAGTTAATAGCTGGGAGGGTGAAACCTGAAGGTGGAGTACCTGACCTCCAATCAAAAATTAGAAATTCCCTAGTTAATCGAAAAAAAGAGTATGATACTTATATGGAAATTTTGGGATGGATAGATAAAGCGACGATTCAACAAAGAAGAAACGTGCTGAAAGATCGAGAATTAATAAATCTGCTCAAAACAAAACTACAACCAAATTTCGTTCATGTCATTTCAGCGAATCTGCTTAGAGGTTCACAAGTCTGGAGAAATCCTGAAGATAACGATTTTTATCAACACTTTGTTGAACGTAAATCTAACAACTCTTTGCCAGCTAATGCTTCTATGAATTGCTGGGAGATGGTTTTATATTCTGCATATCTTGTAGGTCTGATTAAGCCGGAGAAAATTCGTAGCTATTACTTTAAATCATCTATAGATGGTATAAATTATGAAAATCTTGTGAGTAAAGATCCATTTTTTAAATTTTTGTCTAGTACAAATGTAAATGATGAAATGACAAAAAGTATATTGAGAAATATGACATGGAAGGAGGGACTACCATATCATCCTGATTATTCTCCTAATCGTAAAAAGGGAAGCAAACTCTATGAAGTTAAAAATCCACGTCCTGGAGATTTTCTATTTTTCAGAAAAACAACTGAAAGAATAGAAGCTCCGCAACACGTAGCAATTGCTATTAATAATGATGAAGCAGTTAGTCTAACAAGCGCTTTTGCTTCACCTAATCAACAGAATGTAGTAGAGCGTATTTTTCTAAAGTCTTACATGAAGAAGAATGATGGCTTTATACAGGTAGGTAATTCTATCAAAGCAGCATTATAATATATTGTAAAGATGTTCAAATTATAATTTAAAATTGCTTTAATGGAACATAATGAAAAAAATCAAAATTTATAAATGGCTAATCCTGTGTTTATTAACAGTATTTTTGTTATTCATTATTGAACAACCTGGAAATATTTTTAAGCAGAAAGTTCATAGTCAAACAATACAAGAACAGGAGAAAACAGTGAATCGTATAGAAGTTAAATTAATTGCCAAAATTAACTGGAATAATGTTGTTGATAAAAGTGAATTACCCCCACCACGTCCACCGGGAGCAGCTACTTTTGAATTTCGTAAACCTAAAAATCAAATAGAAATTAATCTTTTACCAAGATACGGATTTATGACCTTTGCTAGTCCGGGAGGGTTGGCAAGTTTAATTTATGTAATTGGTTATAAAACTTTACCTTTTGCAATTTTAACTGGTGAAGAAACGAAAATTATCAAACTTCCAGAAGATCCTATATCTTTAAGTGCTCGTAGTGATGGGGGAGTTTGGGTACTACATCAATTAGAACTAGCTCATTACGATGCAACAGGAAAAAAAGTAAAAGCTATAGATACTAATATCGGTAGTCGTCTTGTAGGTGTTGAGGGAGATGGAGTTTGGTTAACGCCGTGGGGATATTATCCAGAATCAGTTTTGTATGTAAACGCCAATGGTGAGGTAAAAGGTCCCTATCCTTGGCAACTAAAAGATCCTTTTAGGGGTATAGGAAAATCTCTTTGTGGGTGGACTTACAAACAAAATCTAGAAATTTTATGTCTTGACCCAGACGGAAACCAAGAAATAATTAATTTTCCTCATATCAAATTCACTGATGAACTAGTAGATAACAATATAGAAAGATTCAGAAATGTCATATATTTTAATAATCAAGAAGTTATTATTAGAAATATGCTTTATTTACACCATTTTAATGCTAGTGGTAAAAGTGATAAAATATTCATGGCTGGTACTGGATTAACTGCATCTGGAGAAGCTTTTGTATCAACTTATGGAGATGATAACTGGACAGATGTATATATCTCTGATGGCACAAAACGCCGAGTTCCCGTCACTGAGAATAATTCAACTAAATCACCGTATATTCCCAAGATAGCCAGAGTATTTGCAATTGATAGTAATCACATCTTTGTTTCTGAAAATAATTATGTACTGCGTTATCAGGGAGAAGAATTAGAAAGTAGTTATATTATTGACAATGAAGAGAAATTTGAAAGAGAAATATATGCACGTAATTGGCAAAGAACAGATTTAATGTTTCAAAACCTCCCTATTGCACCAGAAATTACGCCGGATGGGACAATAATTTTATCTGTGAGTGGACCTAGTGGTTTTGCCATTATTGGAGTACGCTGGAATCATTAGTTCTCTAACTGTAAATGCTATTATTGAGACTCTATTTCAACCAAAATACATATTTCCTATTATATATAAATAGCCTAAATATCATTCCTTTAGTTAGATGAAATACCAAATAAGAATTTGGTGTAATTTTAAAGTTGATATTTTTTAAAGTAGAAAAATGATAGTTGTAAATAGTAAAATAGCATTAGGTGTATTGGACAATACCCAAAACTTAGAACAAGCAATTCATAAAATCAAAGTAGCGGAATTTCCTTTAGATAAAGTTTCCGTAATTGGGAAAGATATTGAGAGAATAAATATTATTGAAGACGCACCAGTTAGTAATCAAATTGGTAATCAAAATGTCAATGCTACCGGTGCAGTTGGTGATTCAATAGCCGCAGCGACTTGGGGTAGTGTATTAGTGGGTTTGAGTAGTTTGGCTATTCCGAGTTTGGGAGTCATATTAGCCGCCGGTTCTTTAGGAATAGCTTTAATTACAAGTATAGCTGGTGTTGCTGTTGGTGCAGTATCAAATCAAAATTTAATTCAAGCAATGGTAAATTTAGGAATACCCGAAGAAAAAGCCAGAGTTTATAGTAATGCACTGCAACAAAGTTATTATTTGTTAATGCTTGAAGGTTCAAGTGACGAAATTAATCAAATTGAACCATTATTAAAAGCCGAAAAAATTAAAAGTTGGGGTGTTTTTGATGCTGCATTTGTGGAAGTCAGTACAACAAGTTAACAGTCATGCGTTCAAAAACAGAAAAACCTTTAAACTGATTTGATCAACCGATGCTAGAAGAAGAAAGAATCGAGGGAGACAATAGACAGTTAGCGGTTATCAGCTTCACGAATATTTTAGATCGTCATCCGTTTTACAATGGGATGCGATCGCTGCTACAGTTACATTAGCATTCCTAGCAGTCCAAACCATCCGCAGATAAATCACCCCCAACTTTCCTACAAGTGGCTTTCACAACTTCCCAAAACTCACACCAAACTGCTATACTAAAAAATAGTTTGGTGAAAAAACCATGCAAATAACTATTGACATTCCCGAAGAATTAGCCACAAACTTACAATTATTTACAGACCAACTACCACAAATATTAGAATTAGGAATCCGCGAACTCAAAGCCACATCTCAACCCGGCTTTTCTGGTATGGCCGAAATCTTAGAATTTTTAGCCACCCTCCCCACACCAGAAGAAATCATCGCACTCCGTCCCTCCCCAGAATTACAAACCCAAATCACCCATTTATTAGAAAAAAATCGCACTCAAGGCTTAACCCCATCAGAAGCACAATTTTGGCAAAACTACGAATATTTAGAACATTTAGTCAGAACAGCTAAAGCCAAAGCTTTCTTAAAATTGAAAGCGGGGTAATTAGCTTAATGAGTACCTATATTTCATCTACTCTACGTAAATTAGTGTATGAACGAGCTAAAGGCTGTTGTGAATATTGTTTTATTCCCGAAATAGTTTCATTAGCATCTCACGAAATAGATCATATAATTGCTGAAAAACATGGAGGTTTGACAAAAGAAAATAATTTGGCTCTTTCCTGTTCTATATGTAACAAATATAAAGGGAGTGATTTAACCTCAATTGACCCAGATACAAGCAAAATAACACCACTTTATCACCCACGTCAAGACCAATGGAGTGAGCATTTTCGATTAAATGATGGTGAATTTATCCCACTCACACCTATCGGTAGGGTTACAGTTAACTTACTAAAAATAAATCGTCTTGACCGAGTAGAGGAGAGAAAACTACTTATAGAGGCTGGTGTGTTTTATGTACCAATTCAAGATTAAAAGTTAAAAACGATACATTTAAAACGGATATTAAAAAATTTTACAAGCTATTATTTTGTAATTACTTCGTGATACTATATACTCGTAAATGCATATTAAGTATGTTAGCCTAGAGTATGATCAATTACTATTAAGACAATTTTATTAATGAGTCGAGTTTTGGCAATTTCATCTTAAAATAAAATCTTTAACTTTTATCCCCTGTTCTAAAAAATGAGGGATTATTTATGCTTGTAAATCGTTAAGTGCAAAGGGTTCTAGAATAAATGCTAAATGAGGAATTTGAAATTATTACTCAAGTTTTCTACATTCATAAAATGGATCACAGAAATAACAGTCCCGACAAGTCACAATGGACTATAGATTTAATCGTAGAAAGAAGTTGTTTTAAACTTTCATTAATTTCATCATGGAACGAACCACAATATACAAGTTGGGGACTTCATTTTGAGAATGATACAGTTACATACTTAGGACACTCATCCCAGAATGAACCTAATGCCTGCAAATTATTTATTGCTAAGTTTGTAGATAGTAATAAAAATAATAAATGGCATGGTTATCCAGCTAATCCTAGTGGACAAAAACCACAAGATATTCCTCCAGAATCAGTATTAAATCAGTGGTTAAATAAAGAGTATCTTCGACCACAAACTATTCGCAAAATTTCAAGGGGTCAAAAATGCAAGCTCTAGGATTAAACCCATTACAAATTATCATACCAGGTTCTTACTATGATAGCCAAATTTATGATAGTAAGCTTTATCTTTGGGGAAGAGATAGTTCTATAATTACCTTAAATTGGAATAAATTAATAGATAATATTAATATTTCTAATGAATTAAAGTATGTACTACAGTTATCTATGCAGTATGGTGATGATTTATATACTAATTTCTTATTTCGAGACCCAGACATTAGAAAAATAATACTCGGTAAATTTAGAGAATTAGAAAAAATTTCTGTAGAAATTTCCAAAGCTGATTTAGAAAGTTGTATTGTCAATAAACAGGATAATCCATTACCTTTTCCTCATGCTGATAGCACTATACATTATAAAACTGTTTATGTTGGTGGTCAAAGTGGAGTTTCAGCTTCCAAATGTGGTTATAGTCAATATGACTCATTGAACTCACAAACCAACAAACTATGTGATGTTCCTGTTTTAAGTCTGTCCGCATCTAATTTAACACTAGCTATTGCTGCTGGAAGTGAAGGTTTATTTGAATTTTCTTTAGAGGAAAAAACTTCTCTTAAAAGCAATGATCTAAAACATATCTCACCACATCATTCTAACTTAGTTAGGTGGTTATATCCCAGTGTGTTTAGTTCTTCATATTTCAATGAAGGTTATTTTGCAGATTTTAAAATTAGTAGAAAACGCAAAACAAGAGTACAAAATAATGGAGAACAAAAAATATCGAATTTATTAATTGAGACACAAATAGATAATAATGGTTTTAAAGTTCCTGTAGAAATAGATAAAAAAAGTAAAGTTAATAGGAAACTAGAAAAATTGCTTTCAGCTAATAGCATTTTTTCCTCAAATCAAGATAACGATCAATTACCTATATTTACTTGGGGAATCAAAGATAAAATTTGTTTAATTACAGATAACTCTATCAATTTAGTTAAGTGTTTTCCAACTGAAAAAAATGAGCATAAAAAATTTATTAACATTGGTTCTATAAAATCTGAAGAATTTACAGAAGATATTGTCAGTGCTGATAGTTCTTTTTTCGGAATCGTTTTAGAGAAGGAAGATAGATTGGTTGTTATTACCAGTTTAATAGAATATATCAATTTTATGGGTGAGCCTGTCAATTGGAGAGTGTTTCCAAAGTCTAGAAATTATACAAATCAACTGCATATTATTTATGAAGATTGCATCCGTATTTACTCTTTTAACCATGATTTCTTTGTTGATCAAGGAGCTAAAAAAATAGGTATAAGTTTTTGATTTAAAAAATATTTTCTTAACTCTTAATCCTTTCATGCTTTAAATGTCAACACCGGACTTAACCTAGCGACAACTTCCACTATTCCCGCTTACACTTGTACATCAATAACTGATTGAATGGGTTTATAAGCGGCTGGTGTTTCTTCAATCCGCCGTTCTTCCCGTAACGTGATACAATCAACACCAGTTAAACCTAACTTTTCTTCACTGTGTTTTGCACCTTGACGGTTTAAGTCAAAGCGAGAACGTAACCTTCCCGCACCATGTGAAGCAGAATTACAAAAAGCTTCATTCCCTTTACCTACCAACAAATAAGAATATGCACCCATTAAACCGGGAATAATTACGGGTTGTCCCATGTCAGCCGGACACGCACCTTTTCTAGTAATCCAATGGTTGATTTTTGCGGATGGTAAGGTAATATTATGCGGTAAATCGTAAACTAAGGGTGCTGCGATATCTCCATAAACCTCTCGTAACCGCAACCGTAGCAACTCGGCTAACAATAAACTATTAGAGTACACAAAATAAAAAAATGCCCAACAGTCATTGCGTTCGCGGAGCGTTCCCGTAGGGTATGGAGCGGAGCGGAATGAAGCAATCGCAAGGGTTTGAGATTGCGTCGCTCCATTTCATTACGCTCGCAATGACATAGCCATTGGATCATTTATTTTTTGGAATACTCTTAATAAAACCATATTTAGTATGCTTAGGGTGGGTATTTTTCGGTAAAACACTGAGTAGAAGCAGAAAACTTTTGGAAATGCCCACCGACCTATTTTTCCAAGATCAAACAGAAATCTTATATGTTACTTCTAATTATGTCTATCTATTTAGTAATTCATTTATTACTAGAGACTGATTTATGAAATAGGTATTTTTTTATAAATTTAAAAGGAATTTTTCAATATCAAGAAATCAAAGTTAGTTAAGGAGATGGGGGTATAAGACTTTGCTCAGTTCACCGGAAGAAATCAAAGATATTCTGGTGACAGATGGACTCACAGACCCCACCACTGGGGAAACAATGGGAGAACAGGGGGAAAGATTAGCGGCTGAATAAATGTTACACGGACAGATTTAGACGAAGTGGCTGTATTTTCTCAGCTACGTGCTACCCAAGCAACAGAAACAGGGTGGTTAAAATCGGAGATTGTCTTGATTAAAAACTATCAGCAAAATGAACAAATTATTGATCAAGATGAGGGGATTTGTCCCCAAACAAATTTAACAATTTTGGCGAAATTGAAACCAACTTTTAGAGAACAGGGTGTATTTACAGCCAGAAATAGTAGTCAAAGTTCTGATGGTGCGGCTGCTGTAATTTTAGCTAATCAAAAAGCAGTAGAAGGTTATCAGATGAAACCTCTAGCAAGGTTTTTAGGCGGAGTGTGTGTTGGTGGAGTAAATTGGCGATTTCCAGAAATGCCGATTTTTGCAGTTAAGAAATTGTTAGAACAATTAAAAATGAAAATTGATGATTTTGATTTATTTGAAAATAATGAGGCTTTTGCTTTAAATAATATTTTGTTTCACCGTTTGCTAGGTGTTTCCCATGAAAAATTAAATGTTTTTGGAGGTGCGATCGCACTCGGCCATCCCATTGGTGCTTCTGGTGCCAGAATCATTGTAACATTGCTTAACACATTACAGCGAAAAAATAGCCATTTAGGAATCGCAACTATTTGTCATGGTACAGGAGGAGGAGTAGCGATCGCATTAGAGAGGGTGTAGGGGAGATGATCAACTGTTCCCAGTTTGCTGCTGTAATCCCGTTCACTACCCCGCACCCGAATATTTAATTAGGTGGGGATTACCCACCCATAAAATAAAAATTAATTAGCAGCAAGATAAGCTTCTAAAGCTTCAGAACCGCCAATTAATTTACCATTAACAAATACTTGGGGAACTGTTGTAGCGCCAGCAATAGCTTGTAAAGAACTTGTGGCAATATCTCTACCTACTACAACTTCATCATAGGCTATACCACGTTGGGCTAACATTGATTTAGCCTTGATGCAGTAGGGACAACCATCTTTTGTGAAGAGAGTAAAAGTTTTGCTTTGAGTAGTAGTAGCAGCAGCAACAGTAGTTGTAGTTACAGTAGTTGCAGTAGTTGCAGTAGTTGTACTACTAGATGTGAGATAGTTCAGCATGGTTTGGGCATCGGAGACTTTAAAAGGATCTCCGGGTTCATAAGGCTCGATGAACATTTGTTTAATAATGCCATCTTTTACTAACATTGAGTAACGCCAAGAACGGTTTCCAAAACCCAAATGTGCCCAATTTACTAATAAGCCCATAGCAGCAGTAAAAGCACCATTACCATCAGGAATAAATTTGATATTATTTGCTCCTTGAGTTCTAGCCCATTCGTTCATGACGAAGGCATCGTTGACAGAAATACAAATAATATCATCAACGCCATTTTCCTTTAATTTGGGGGCTAATTCGTCGTAGCCAGGGACATGAGATGATGAGCAAGTGGGTGTAAATGCACCTGGTAAAGAGAAGATAACTACAGTTTTTTTAGCAAATAATTCTTGGCTTGTTACTCTTACCCATTGATTATTTTGCCGTGTATGAAAAGTAATATTCGGTACTTTTTGACCGCTAAGATTTGAGAACATGAATTTTGCTCCTAAGACAGCCACCCCTGAGATACTACGATGAGAAAGCTTGGTATTAATGTCAATAGCTAACTTTTTATAGTGGGTAGATAATAGAAGCTTGAAAAAAGGATTTTAAGGAAAAATAAAGGTATCTAAAAAAGGTCAAAAAAATTTTTTGAGTGAATTTGCATAAAACCGTGAGATTGCCATGATAAGTGTATAGAGCCTAAAAGCTGAGTATTTTTGCAGGCGTTATATATCTTATCAAAACGCCCTCTTATATTGAAGTTCTATAACTAACCTTATGGGGAATAACCCATGTCAAGACCCGTCCTCAGTGACGGGTTTTTGATCATTAGGAACAGTATTTTAAGTATTGATTTGTGAAGATAACTCCTGAATAAAGGGAGCGATCGCATCTACAAATTCCACCGCATTTTCATAAGGCATGATGTTCTTACCTGTCATTTTCACACCCTGACCACGGGGTAAATATTGGAGATATTGGGCTAAACGCTGGTCTGGAGTTTCTTTTTTACCTTCTTTACTGATACTTGCTGCTGATTCTCCCATGACTAATAATGTGGGTTGTGTAACAGAGGCGATCGCTTGACTATAATCTTGTTGCCAAAATCTAGCTAAAAAGGAAAATACCGCATAACGTCCACCCATATCTTGAGCATCTGCTATCAAAGTATTTAACCATTCATCATCTACATTTGCACTATCCGCAAATAACCTTTCACAAGAAAACGAAGACAAAAACTTCCGAGTACGTGCATAACGAAAAAACAGATTTCCCACTGGTGAATCAAATATAGACCAGAGAATATTTTGCTGTAATTTGGGGACTTTTTTAGTAATTATTGGCCAAGATGTAGGATCAGAAAGTACCAAACCCGCAATTAAATTTTGTTCTTGGTGCACCAATTCCAAAGCCACAGGTAACACAGACCCTTGCACCATTAAAATTACAGGTTTTTGGACAACTGTTTGTAAAAAGTGTTGCAGTTGTTGAGCCCAATCAATCGGTTTATAAATCCGGCGTGACTTATCAGTATTCCCACATCCTAATAAATCAACACTATAAATTAGATTATGGTAATTTTTTTGCTCCCATGCTTGGCAAAATCGCCGCCAAAATCGCCGTGACAATCCCACCCCAATGGGATGAATTAATAATAAAGGAATACCTCCAGAAACAGAATTTACAGGTTGATAAACTTCATAACTACAGCGATAATTCTGCCAAGTATAAAACTGTGTACCTATATTGGACAATTGCATAATTTCATTAATTGACTAAAAAATGATTTGGGGATGAATTAACTGATATCCTGCGTCTTTCAATTTTTGATTAGACACCCAAGTATTATACTGGCGATTACTTTTATTTGCTGCATCCCATATAACATTGGGTAAATTATGTTTGGTTAGCACAGTATCAATTAATTCTCGACTAGTTAAATGTGCATCATCCACTAAATTATAAATACCTTGCAATCGGTGTTGGCGAGTAAATTCTATAGCCGCGACAATATCATCTAAATGAATCCAATTAGTAATTTCATCACCAATACCAGGACGGGTTGTACCTGCAACTCGACCAAAAATTTTTACTAATTCTCGTCCCGGCCCATAAATCCCACCTAATCGCAAAATAGACACTCGCAAATTTTCATTTTCTGCTGCTAGTAATACTTCTTCAGTTTTGCGGAGAATTTGAGCATTAATATTCGGTGGTGCTGGGGGAGTTTCTTCATCTACCCAAACCCCATTCCGATCACCATAAACTGAATAACTACTCGTATAAATCAAGTGGCGAAAAGTTTGACATTTTCCCAAAATAGAAATGACATTTTTAGCAGTGTTGAGATAAGTTTCTTCATAAAGATTAGGTTTTTTTGCTCCTACCGATAACAAGACAACATCTTGATTATGTAACACAGCTTTCAAAGCTTCTATATCATTTCCCTGAATAACTATCACCTTGTCGGCTACTGTTTGTAATTCTTTCACACGCTCAGGTGTAGTGGTGGTAGCAGTAATAGTAAAATTTGTATTTTGTCGCCAGTATTTAGCAACCGCATAACCAACATAACCACAGCCAATAATTGTAATGTTCATAATTTTGTTGTAGACGCAGAGAAATTAAATGTATTCTTCTAGGGTAGAGGAGGTCAGGTTCTTCAGTTATTGTTATACTCAAAATTAATCTATATACTCTGAAACCTTGGTCAATAATGGCTTTTATCAAATTCAATGCCAAATCTGGAGATTATTTTGAATCAAAATCCTGGAAATCCTGATCAGGTAGGGTTTTCAGAGTTAGACAGGTCAACAGAGCATGAACAAACCCGAAGAACCAGAAATAGGGAAAGATCATAACTAATGACTATTTAGCTATTTCTCTTTCAATTATGGCAGTTAATTTTGGTGATTCTGGTTTAACACTGCTTCTGAAGCGAGCAACTACTTCGCTTTGTTTACTAATGATAAATTTTTCAAAGTTCCAACTCACATCTCCTTTTGGTTCTACTGCATTAGTAAGTCGAGCATAAAGGGGGTGTTGCTGTGAACCGATCGCATGAACTTTATCAAATAGTCTAAAGGTAACTTTATACTTACTGACACAAAATTGTAAAATCTCTTGGTTGCTACCGGGTTCTTGTCCGCCAAAATCGTTACAGGGAAAGCCTAACACCTCTAAACCGACTGCTTGATATTTCTTGTTTAAACTTTCTAAAGCCGCATATTGAGGGGTATAGCCGCAATAAGAAGCTACATTCACAATTAACAAAACTTTACCTGTAAACTCGCTGAGTTTCTGCTCTTCACCATTGATGGTTTTCACTACAATATCAGAGATGTTCTTGCTCATAGACAGGATGAAATTTTAGGGAATATTGCCAAGTTTCCCACATTACAGGTACTATAAACCAGCTTGGTTAGGGTTTTTGTTAATTCCAGCTTACTGGTGAATAGCTCCATCCGGCATAATTGCCCCGGCTAAGTTAGCCCCAATCAATTTTACCAGCAAGCGATCGCCTGAGCGAATTCTTGCCCCTGTCAAGTCAGCACCCCGCAAGTCCGCACCACTCAGATCCGCACCAATCAAATTTGCAGCTCTCAAGTTTGCTTCTCTCATATCAGCTAACAGTAAATTAGCTCTAAATAAATTAGCTTCTGATAAATTTGCACCTCTTAAATTTACTTTGTGCATAAAAGTATCACTTAAATCTGCACCGCTTAAATTGGCATAACTTAAATTTCTCCCGGATAAATCCCGATTACTTAAATTAGCTCGGCTGAAATCTTTACCGCTTAAATCTGGGTTTTGTTGCGGTGCTTGATGTTGTGGTTGCTGTTTAGGTTGCTGTGTATAATAATAATGAGAATTAGAATTTTTGTGATGTGTTTGTCTATGTGGAGGTGTTGTCTGTTTCTGCTCTTTTAATGAGCGCAATTTATCACGAGCTTCATTAAATGCTTTGAGTTTTTCTTGAGCTTTTTGCTGCAAGCGAGTATTTTCTTGAGGAATGCGATCAGGATGCCAAACAAATACCAAATCTTTATAAGCCTGGTTTACCTCTTCTAGTGTCGCTCCAGGCTCTAATTCCAAAATTCTATAATACTGCTCCAGTTCGCTCATATAATGTATTAGTTGATGAGAAAATCAATATTAAATCAATTATCAACAATTTATTTACTTAACACCATAATTTGTGAATAAATCTGTTACTTGTGCTGTATTTTGGTCAAAATTCCAGTTTTAGAGTAAATTTTTTTCTGATATGTCACATAGCTTTCAGAATCATTACTTAGGATAGTATCTATCTGTACTGGCACAACCCTGACAGCTAATAACCTACAGAAAGCTCAGACTAAATTCTTGAATTTTAACTTAATCAACATTAAGTATAAACATATCACAACTTTTTCCATATCTACTGAAAGATCATTCTTTAGCGATCCTGACAGCTAATAGCATACAGAAAGCCCAGATGGGATTTTTGAATATCCTGGGAAGCAGTATCAACCCGTCACTCGACTACCCCAGCGACTTATACCCCGTAAATACGCAGCAATAGGAATTTGATAAATCTCAATAAAAATCCAGAGAATTATTGCTAAATGCAGCAAAAAAGTTAACACCGTCCAAATATAGGGAATCCAAGTTAAAGGAGCATGAGGATGAGGAGGAAAATAGTAAGCAACAATACCAATTAACGCAGTAGGAAGAATCACAAAAGCAACAGCAGCTACACCATAACCCCAACCTAACTCAACACCTTCTAATTTAGCCTCTGTCCATTTATAGCCATTCCAACGCCAAACTAGGGGAGGTTCTCTAGAAGGCATTTTAATTTGTTGTAACTCTAAATTGACAGTAAAAATTTCATGACAAAAATCACAAGACATCGCTTCCATTAAAGGCATTTGAGAGATTTTACCAATGCGACAAACCGGACAAGGATAATCATCGTGAAAATGTAAAGGTGTAGATAGAATTTTAGAACTGGACATAATCAAACAGGTTTTTATCAAAAAATAATTCTTGCCAATAGTAAATTAAGTAAAGATTATAAACTGTCAGATTTTTCACTATTCATTTTGCTATCTTCTTGTGAATTATTGTTGAGCAAAAAACCTCAATTGTTCCTAGTGAGATAAATTTACAGGACATTTTGCGGATTGTACGCACAATCGCCACAAGCAAACAAGCAGAAAAATTAAAGTTTGTACGTTTGTAATCAGTTTATCGTTTTTTAACCATTATGGGGATCTTAACACTGGTAATTCTTGATGTTAACGTCTGAGAGCAAGAAAGTACATAAATCTTCTCACTAAAACCACACGAATAAACAGCAACCATTCCGACTTTTATTTTGATTTAGGATGGTTCATCAGTCGTTACTCTTGCCTGCTTGTGGAAACTACTCGCTAAACTCTGGGGTTTTTGTTTTTGATACCATTTCACTCCTAAACATCCGTTTCTGACCATTTACTCACCTGTTTGTATCAATCTTTAAGTAAAATGGCGTTAGAAACAAGCAAAAAGCTTGTTGCATAAAACTATTTTGTGATCTACCTCACATAATTCTAGTTACTAAAATCATATCTTTTGGTGTTAAAAATCACTGTCCCCTCATCCTTGCATCACCATAAAAGCAGCAAGAAGGGCAGAAGATAAATAGTAGAGCTTAACAAGAGGAAAAAATATGCAACTTACATTAAGCAATTATACTCAAAGCTTTCCAGAAATTCAACCTGATCAACTGGAAACAGAAACAAAAGAATTGTTAAAAAATAACCAACCCAAAAAAGCAAAACACCACCTATACATGATCTGGGTAAAAGATACAGAGGGACGCTTAACAGCAAAATGGACTTTACAAGACTAAAAACATTAAGTATGTGTAGGGTGGGCAGGGGGGTAAAATCCTCAATAGAAGCATAAAATTATAGGAAATGCCCACCCCCGTATTTTTCAAAAATCAAATCGGAATCCTATATTACTAATCATTACGGTGGTAACTACCGCTAAAGTTGAAATAAAAACTGTACATAATAATTGTTTGCATAATAACAAATTTCTCATAAATTCTTAACAATTTTTCATGCTTGAATGATAAAAAAATTCATAATTAATTATATAAAGTCGCTGCTAATTCACAAAAATATTTATCCTCAGAGTTTTGAAAAATGCGGGTTATACTGTCTACAGATAAATTGCCCGTATAAAAAACTTTGCCTATAAAAGTGAGGTAAAACATGGTGTATAAAAATACTAATACACAAAAGTCTTTTGAGTATTCTACTTGGCGTTCAATAACTGTAAAATTGCTATTATTGATTTTCGGAAATGCAGTAGCTCAAATCACGATTTTAGGTATCAATACTCACAACCAAGTCCTAGCCCAAAACATCACACCTGCCCCAGATGGGACTAACACCATAGTTAACCAAACAGGCAACCAAATTAATATTACTGGTGGTACACTGTCCAGTGACAGCGCAAACCTATTTCATAGTTTCCAAAAATTTGGATTAGATGCCAATCAAATTGCTAACTTTCTCTCTCATCCTAACATTCAAAATATATTAGGTCGGGTAGTTGGTGGTGATCCTTCAGTTATTAATGGTTTAATTCAAGTTACAGGTGGAAACTCTAATTTATATTTACTTAATCCTGCGGGAATAATCTTTGGTTCTAACTCTAGTTTAAATGTTCCTGCATCCTTTACTGCTACTACAGCGAATAGTGTTAGTATTGGTAACGATTGGTTTAATGTTTTTGGTAATAATAACTATCATAATTTAATAGGTACACCCACAGATTTTAAATTTGATGCTAATCAACCAGGAAGCATTATTAATTTAGGTAGTTTATCTATTGGACAAGACCTAAATTTATTAGCAGGAAGTGTCATCAGTACCGGAACTTTAACAGCAAACAATGGTAATATCACAGTTGCTTCCGTCCCTGGAGAACAATTAATTCGTATTTCTCAACCTGGAAATTTATTAAGTTTAGAGATTCCTAGCGAAGCAGCCCAATCAATTAATATTAGTATTCCCACATTAGCACAATTATTAACAGGCGCAGGATTAAACCAGAACTTAACTATTAATAATCAGCAAATACCTTTAAATACTGGTGATGTAGTCGCTAAAAATATCCAAGCCAATAACGCCACACTTTCGGCTAAAAATAATTTAATTCTACCAGAAAGTCAATTAATAACTACAAATAACTTAAATTTACTAGCTGAAAATACAGTTATGGCTAGAGATAGTATTGCTGATCCCTTTTTAGCCCAAGCAGGTGGAAATCTCTACATTCAGGGAATTCAAAATATTGATATTTTGGCTTTAAATCATCCTCAAATTCCCTTTGTTAGTGGTGGAGATATGACTTTAGCCAGTGACGGGATAGTTTCTGGTGATGCTCATTTTAGTGCTGGTGGAACATTTAATATTATTAATTTATTAGGTGATCCTGGCAATTTTGAAAGTAAATACGACCCAATTATCTCCAGTCTTCAAGATGTAAATTTTGGTGATTATACAGGTGCATCATTAAAAGTAGAAACTCAAGGAAGTATTCAAGGTGGAGATATTACGATTACGAGTGCAGATTCTCCTACTGCTATTCCGGCTTATGACCCAGATTACAATGTACTAACTACAAGCCGTTCTGTGATATTACGTGCTGGTGCCACTCTCAGCAACCCTGCTAACACCCCACAAAATGGTATAGGGGGTACAAATTTCACAGATAGTCCTATAACTTTACCACCAACAATAAATGTAGGTAATATTAACATTTCAAGTGGAACATCTCGACCTGGTATAATTGAGTTAAAAGCACCAAGCACTATTACAACAGGAAGTTTAAATGCCTCCAGTAGTGTTGACAATCAAGCAGGGGGTAATATTTATATAGAAAGCACAAATAATAATATTTTTCTTAACGGTAATATTAATACTCAAGCAACAGGTACTAACGGTTTTGGTGGAGATATTAATCTAAAAACTTCTGGAGGAGCTATTTATATTGCCAATGATATTAACTCTTCTGGTACTGCTGGTGGTGGAAGTATTTTATTTGATGGCAATGTAAAATTGAATAATACAAATATAAATCTCACAACAAATAATAATAATATTACATTCAATCAGTTAGTAGATTATAATGTTTTTGGAGGTTTAACTCTATCTGCTGGTACAGGAAATATTAACTTTAATGCTTCTGTTGGTAGTGCGAGTGCTATAGATAAATTAGATATTGTTTCAGCCGGACAAATTAATATTTATAGTTATATTGGTACGCGACAAGCTTTGATTTTTAATCAGCCTGTAAATTTAACAGGTAATACCAAAATTGATTCTTTAAATGAAAGAGTTATCAGTTTTAATAATACTTTAAATGCCAATAATTTTGATTTAGAACTTTATGCCGATGAAATCAACTTTTTACAACCAGTAACAGGGGGACAAATTCTCCAACTCATACCTGTAGGTTCTGCTTATAATACTAATCTGGGTAGCACTGTTGATACAACTGGGGTTTTAGATATTATTCAAAGTGAATTGAACAATTTACAAGGTTCTTTTTCGTCAATTTCTTTTGGTTCTAGTAGTGGTTCTGGAACACTTAGCGTTTTTGGTAATATCAATACAACTAACCAAAATCTTAATTTTAATAATGCGGTTTCTGTAGCTACTAATTCTAGCATTAATGTGGGAAATGCCGATATTACTTTTAATCGTCCTATTAATGGTAATGGTGATTTAAGTTTGTCCGCAGGGACGGGAACTATTAGATTTAGCGGTTCGGTTGGTGCGATAACACCTTTAAATAATTTGAGTGTTACTGCTAATAGTATAATTGTAGCTGAACAAGTGAGAACCCAAGGAAGTCAATCTTTTAATCAATATGTGACTTTAGCCAGTGATACAATATTTACGGGTAGTGAAATAGATTTTCTGGGGGGTACTAATTCTGTTACTGGTTTTGGGAGAAATATTACACTTCAACCATTTAGCAATAGTCAAGAAATTATTATTAATGGAAATGAGGGTACACCAGCATTAGATATTAGTACAATTGATGTCGCAGCTTTGGGAGATGATTTTAATTCGGTGACTATTGGTAGTTTTACTGGTAATGGTACAATTAATATTGTCTCACCGACTACTTTTGACACTAGTTTAATATTGCGATCGCCTCTTGGTAGTATTATTAATAGTGGCTTGACATTAACTGATGGTGATTTAAGCTTGCTTGCTAATAGCACTATCTTAAATGGCGATATTACTACTAACGATGGTGCAATTATCTTTTCTACTAACAATCAAGTTACATTGGGTGCAAGTGATGTCAGCATAAATTCAGGTAATGCTAATATTACTTTTGATAATACCCTTGATGGTAATAGTAATTTAACTTTAAATGCTGGTTCAGGAATAGTTAGTTTTAATAGTGCAGTTGGTTCAAGCACAGCACTAAATAGCTTAACCCTTAACGCTCAAACAACTCAAATATTAAATAATATCAATACAACTGGAGATATCAATTTTAATAATCCCCTAATTCTCACACAACCAGAAACGGAAATCACTTCTACTAATGGTAATGTTAACTTTCAGCAAATAGATGGAACAACTACAGGAACAAATAGTTTAACTGTGAATGCAACTCAAGGAAATGTGAGTTTTAATGCTGCTGTCGGTGGCACAACTGCTTTAAATAATCTCACGACAAATGCACAAAATACTAATATTACTGCTGATATTAATACAACGGGAAATATTCAATTTAATAGTGCAGCTAATTTAACGGGAACTGATATTAATCTTACTTCTACAACCGGAAATATC
>DATGXB010000033.1:0-13318 GCA_035299225.1 Nostocaceae cyanobacterium
GCAGATGAGGAAGTAATTATTTATTCCCTCCTGCCCCCTGCCTCCTGCCCCCTGCCCCCTGCCTCCTACCTCTTCCCCTTCTACCCTTCCCCCCTTTCCAAATGTTTTCTACAATCTATTAAGAGAGAACGCGAGGCTACGAAGATTGGACGACAACTACCAAACCTACTTAAATCGGCTGGCACGGATGACACTGCCAGAAGCCTATAAAACCCAAGTTCAGCACATTCAAGAATCTGGTAAATTTCAGCCCGATTCTGGCAAAAGGAAAGCAGCTCCTTTTCCTGGTTATACTTTGATTACTCCGCCAGCAGCAGAAGATCCCCACAACTCTGCTTTTTACAGTCAACTAGAAACCTATCAACAGGAGCTTTTACAGTTACCTGCTAACCAGGATTTGCTAGTGTCTCTACCACCTGCCAGCTTTCATTTAACTGTAGCGGATCTCATCTGGGATAGTGCTTTTTTGGATGCTTGTGCTAAAAATCCCCAATTTGAGCAAGAGTTAAAAAATTACATTGCTGAAACATTCCAAGAGTATCAACAATCTAGAAACCAGGAAAGTAAACCAATTATTTGGCAGTTGCTAGGCTTAATAGTTATGCCTAGAGCCATTGGAATTGCTTTAATTCCTAATGATGAAGAATGTTATGAAAAAATCATTCAATTACGACGGAAAATTTATCAAAATCCCAAATTAATCGCTTTACGAATTGAGCAACACTATCACTTTATGGCTCATATTACATTAGGTTATTTTGGCGCAATTCCCTCTGATGTAGACCGACTCAGTTTGAGTAATCAACTAGGGGAATTAAATCAAAAATGGGCGTTAAATTTCCCAGAGTTTACTATCTCCAAGGTAGAATTACGAAAATTTGATGATATGACCAACTATTATCGCCAACCAAACTGGCCTAGTTTAGATTTTTGATTTGGGTGTAGAGATGTTCTAGGGCAAGAAGGCAGGAGGCAGAGGGGATGAAGAGGCAGGGGTGCAGGGGGCAGGGGGGAAAGAAAAAAGAAAAAAGAATTAATTTTCTATTCCCTATTGCCTATTCCCTATTCCCTATTGCCTGTTGCCTGTTGCCTATTGCCTATTGCCTGTTGCCTATTGCCTGTTGCCTGTTGCCTGTTGCCTGTTGCCTGACTCCACGTAGGAAATTAATTTTGCACAACTACTTAACTGCCAAATTCTGGTTGTTGATAAGCTAAATAAACAGCTTCTAAAAACACATCAGAGGCAATGTTAGCAGGCAAAACTTCTAAATTAATAATTGATTGCACTTGTTGAGCTAACTTAATTGATAAAGAAGCTCTGGCTTTAGCTGACATTCCATTACGACGCAGTAAATATTCACGAATTACTGCAAAATCATCTGGTAATAATTGAGATAAATCAGCAGTTTGTTGTAGTTGAGAATAGAAAGATTTTGCTTGTTCAGAAACAGTTAAATTTCGAGATTTTTCGCCTGTTTGTGATTGAATAACTATTGTTCCAGCAACTATATCTCCTAGACGCTTCTCTTTGCCGTGAAAAATAATCAATAAAGCGCCAATAAATAACAATTCATCAAAAGGACGCAAAATTGCCCGGAGTCCTGCTTGCTGTAAACCGACAGGTCTACCATCATCGCGCACCACCCGAATTTTAGCGGTTTTTTTACCTGGGGTTTGCCCTTGCCACATAGTCTCGAAAAAGACAAAATAGCCTGTGTAAATTACAAAGCTAGTTAAAAAGGCGATCGCTACTAACCATAAACCCACCCCACCACCGAATATATCAACTAACACAGGAGCTAATTGAATACTAATTACAGTCCAGGCTAAGAAAAAAAGCGCTAAAGTTAGTCCTAAAATAAAGTAGTCAACAAGTAATGCCCAAGCACGGCTACCAATACCCGCCAGAGTAAATTCTAATTCTACACTTTCAGGTGTGTTAAACTTGACTCGGTTGAATATATGCATAATTTATAAAACGTTACCTTTAAATTTAACTTAGATTTCCCGATCGCGTAACTGTAAACCTAAACCTTCACGACGACTGCGTAAATCGTAGTAAATTACCGCTTTCACTGTTTGGCTAATTGGCACAATTGCCGCACCAGCCAAGAAACTCAGGACTACAGTGATAATCGCTACAGATGACCCATAAATACTAGAATCTCTAGAAATTAATGACTCTAAAATTAACTGTATAATATTTGTAACAGTCTGGACGACAAACTGAATTGGAAAGGTGACTAAAGCAGCAACAAAAGATATCCCCAAAACCCGCCAAACATGACCCTGCGTTAACTCCCAACTACGACTGATAGTTGAAGTGGCATTAACATCTTCCTCAATAGCCAAGGGCACATCTACTAAATAGAAATGAGTGAACAACCAAAGCAAACCTATAAATACAGGAATGAAGATTAAAAAACCTAAGAGAACAAGTAACGCAATCAAACCAGGGTTGGGTTCGCCGTCTCTGCCAAAAATACCAATAAAAACAAATCCCAAGAATACAAATACTAAAACAATGCCAATATAAAGCCCTATAATCATCAGTAAGAGTATAATAAATAGTAGTAAAAATTGCCACAGACGCGAATTAACAAAACGCTCACCAGATTTAACACTTTCTGGTTGGTTAACTAAATCACCGAAGGCTAATCGAGAAATCAAAGCGATGAGAGCATAGCACTTTGCCCATCCATAAATAGGTACAATTAGCCAAGCGTAAGCTTTCAGGGCAATTAAAAAGTATTCCTTGAGGTGAGAACGATATAATTTCAATCCTGCACTTACCACATTGCCAACACTCAGGGGTTGAGAATGGCCAGGAGAACCAGAACTTCCAGACATTGTGTTAAATTTTCCTAGAGATAGGTAGATAAATTTGAGATTATATTAAGGTAATTTAAACTCAGTATTCCCAAAGTTTTATGAATATTCAACGTTGGATCGGGCGAAAAGAGAAAAATTGGCAGCGTTTAGACGCTTTGTTAAAGAAAATAGAACAAAAAGGACTCAAGAATCTGCGATCGCCTGAAATTCGGGAATTGGGTAGTTTATACCGTTCTGTAGTAGCAGATTTAGCCCGCGCCCAAACTCAGCAAGTCGGTAACACATTAATCCAAAGTTTACAAAGCTTAACAACCCGTGCCTATTCACAAATTTACCAAGGTTCACGACAACAGGAATGGCAGGCAGTAATCAGGTTTTACCATTGGGGCTTACCAGCCGTCATCCGTCAAACTCTGCCCTACACTCTAACTGCTACCTTCCTGTTTTTATTGGGTGTTGTAGTTGCTTGGTGGTATGCCTGGAGAGATCCTAACTTTATGTCTCTAATAGTACCAGAAGCATTGATCTCCCGTGTACGAGATCAAGGTGAGTTATGGATGGGTTCAATTATTGGCGTTGAACCATTAGCCTCAAGTGGCATTATGGTTAATAACCTATTAGTATCTTTTCGGGCTGTAGCTGGGGGAATTAGCGCCGGATTATTTACTGCTTATATATTAGTTTATAACGGGTTATTAATTGGTGCTATTGCAACTCTCGTAGGTGAAAATAACTTAGCTTATCCTTTTTGGGCGTTTGTATTTCCTCACGGTTCCTTAGAATTACCAGCTATTTTCTTCGCAGGTGGTGCAGGGCTATTAATCGGCAAAGCTATACTTTTCCCTGGACAATATCGCCGCCTAGATGCTATTAAATTAGCCAGTTCCTTAGCAATACAATTAGTTTTTGGCATTATTCCTTTATTAGTCGTTGCTGGTATAATTGAAGGCTTCTTTTCTCCAAATCCCAATATCCCAGAACCAATTAAATACATTGCAGGTTTGATATTGTTTGCTTTATTAGTGATGTATTGCCGACGACTACAACAGAAGTTTTAAATAAATTTTACATCTGTTAAAATATTATTATTTGGCTTCTTTAATTAGTAAATTAAAGATTGCTCGTATTTGTATCATACTACTCCAAAAAGGGACGTGTTTTAATGAATCTCAAAGACTTCAGTATTATGATTGACGGCTATAATCTAGAAATGTCTTATGGTACAGGGATAAAAACTTATACAATCAATCTGATTAAATCTTTGACAAAATTGGGTGCTAATATTTACGTTTTATTCAGTAAATCATCGGAAAACAATCCGATTTTAGATGAAGTATTATTTTTTGAAAATCCTATAGAAATGTCCAATTTTCAACTTGTAAAAAATGGAATTAAATCATTAATACCTTTTCATCGTCAGCCCAAATTATTACAAATTTCCGAAAAAGTGATTATCCGAGATTTAGCATTAAAAGAAATAATTGGTAATATCCAAATATTAAATCTAAGTAATTGTTACACCCAAGCCAAAATAGCCTATAACCTATTTGGATATGATACTAAAATTAAATCTCCATGTCCTATTAATGTATGGCATAAAACTTATCCCGCTATTCCCATTACAGTACAAAATTCTCAATATAATATTGTTACCATCCATGATTTAATACCTTTAAAACTACCGTACACGACATTAGATAATAAAAAACTTTACTATAAAGCAGTTAAAAATGTAGTTAAAAAGAGTGATTTGATTATTACTGTATCAGAATCTTCTAAAAAGGATATTTTAGATTTTTATGATGTAGATCCAGATAAAATCTATGTTACTTACCAGGCTATCAATCCAACTTCCTTAGCAGTTGAACAAAGGCAAATATCATTTATTTATAAAAAATATGGCTTAGAATTTAACAAATATATTTTGTTTGTTGGTGCTATAGAACCGAAAAAAAATATTGGTAGATTAATAGATGCCTATACAGCAATTGATACAGATTTACCCTTAGTAATAGTAGGTAAAAAAGGGTGGTTGTGGCAAGAAGATATGAGCAGAATAGAAAATAATCCTAAAATCAAAATTCTCAATTATGTAAGTAGCGATTATCTTAAATATTTATATGTTGGAGCTTATTGCTTTGTTTTTCCCTCTATATATGAAGGATTCGGACTACCTCCATTAGAAGCTATGAGTTTAGGATGTCCAGTTATTACTTCTGATATTCCTCCTTTACGGGAAGTCTGTCAAGATGCGGCTTTATATATAGATCCTTACGATACTTATAGTATTCAACAAGGAATAGAAAAGTTGCTAAGTCAGCCAGAATTACGCACAGAATTAATTACCGCAGGCAAAGAAAGGGTAGAGTTTTTTAGCTTAGAAAATTACACTCAAAAACTATATACAGCTTATTCTCGTTTTCTGTAATTAAGTAATTAGGCAGAATTAATTACGCAACTTATTCCCCTGTTCCCTGTTCCCTGTTCCCTGTTCCCTGTTCCCAAGTAGGAAATTAATTTTGCACAACTACTTATAATAAATTTCGGGCTTTTAGTTGTAGATATCTGTCCACTAATTGATCAGAAATATCATTAGCTGGTGCATCCAAAACTAATACCCCTTTCTGTTTTAATTGAGCAAAAGCCACTTGTCTTTGTGCTAATAAATCTAGTGCTACAGCACGAGTATAGGCATTAGTTACATCTTCAGTAAAAGTATGTGCTATGTTATCCACTAGAGGATCGCGCAAAGTTACACAAAAAGGTAAATAGCGGGGTGCTAATTTGCAAAGTGCGGCCAAAAGTTCCGAGGAAGCAGTAGTATCAACTAAGTCGGTAATTACTACTACTAACGCTCTCCGGGTTTGTTGTTGAACTACATGAGTAACTGCACCTAAATAGTCAGATTCCATTAATACAGGTTGAATGGGTGTAAGTCGGTCAATTAAGCTATTAAGATGATGTTGACCACGTTCTGGGGGAATCCAGCTATGTATCTGACGGTCAAAAACTCCTACTCCCACGCGATCGCCCCGATGGATAGCGGTTAAAGCCAAAGCCAAGGTAGTATTTAAACCCCAGTCAAAGCGCTGTAAACCTTTCACTTTAGCCGTCATCAATCTCCCCCGATCTAGCAAGATGATTAAGGTTTGTTCTTGTTCATTTTGCAACACTCTCACCAGTGGTAAGTTATGACTAGCACCGGAACGTCTAGCGGTAGCTTTCCAATCAATCAACCTTAAATCATCACCCTGACGATAATTTCGCAATTCAGCAAATTCTGTACCAATTCCCATTTGTCGCTGTTTGGGAATCGAACCGGAGGATTGTAATGTGAGACGAATAGAGAGCGATCGCAAACCAATCAAATCAGGATAAACTTTAACTTTAGTAGCTTGGGGAATTTGCCAATTATGCCAGGCTAAACGCCATTTTCCCAACTGTCGCACCTGAATATTACCCCAAGGAAATTCCCCCCGTTGGGTGGGGTAAACGGTATAATTTAATTCTTGATGGGTTTTAGCGTTAACAATGGTGTTAATCGTAGTAGTAGAAACCTCAAATCCTGTGGGGTAAAAGTCGCAAACTTTGATGATTGCGTCAGATTTTTCCGCTTCTACTCGTAATAATACAGGATTATCACGCCCAATCGAGAGACGAGGGGGTAATTCACGGCTGATTTTGACGCGATCGCTTCTCACCCTCAAACCATCAACTACCATCAAGACAAGAATTATACCATCATAAACTAAGGTTAAGGCGATCGCTAGATCATTTCCCAGGACTATGGAGAGAATTGGTGCGATCGCTATCCCTAAAATTAATAAAAAATAAGTTTTTTGAGCAGGAATCATCATCACAAATTATAATTAAAATATTCTCATTAATCATCTCACAAATCTAGGAAAAATTTATAAAAACTCCACACTATTTTGTAAATAAGGTTCTAGCAAAGTATGCCAGGACTTGAGCTTTCTTTGATATTCTATTTCACATTTCCTTTTTCTCAGATTAGGAATACTTAAATCTTCAACTAAAGCGGCATATCTTTGTTTTTCTTTGCCATAAACCAAACAAACCAAACTATAAAATCTTTGCACACTTAAAGAATGTTCTTCCCAAAAATGCAAATTTTGATTAATCACATTCATTTCCCGATTTCCAGCCACAGCAAACTGTAAAGCCGCCGCTAAAAGGGCTTTATCTTGTCCTAATTTTGCTAATAACAAAGTTGCAAACTCATCTACAGCATCCTCTTCTTTACCAATCACCGGTAAATCTAATTCTCCTATCAATAAATGCCCCAATTCATGGAAAAATGTAAAAATCATTGTTCCTGATACCCTTTGAGCAATTTCTTCTGATATTGGATGTTGATTAATATCTAAACCATTACCTTTGTAGTATTTAACAAACCGATCAATAAAACTTTCCATGATTTCATAGCACATATAAATACTATGATTTGATGGTTTATAATAAGCATTGACAAAACCACAATCCCCCATGATGATATTAATATCACGGGGCATAACAAACATTTTACTTAATACTTCAGCTACGGTTTCAAAAGATTTATCTTGTTTAAATCTATTTTGAATACTTATAGAACTTTCTCGTTGTAGAGGTGAGTAAATGACTTGAAATTTACCCGGATTAACAACCACTTGCTGATGATTAATATTTGGGGTAGCTTGCTCAATTTGATTTACATCAATATTGATGAAACTAATAATAATCACTATAATTAAAATACATGGCAATAACCAAACTTTTAGTTTAGCGGTATACAACTGTAAAGACTTGAATAATTGAAACATAATCAATTCACAACTAAATCATCAAAGCTCATACCATTTTGGATTTTGAATATCGTATTTGTAAATTTATCCTGTTGCTATCATTTCTTAAAATTGGTATTTAGTAAAGATAATTTTTCCACAATTAGACGTGATACCAATTCACGAAAATGCTGATATATATCAATTTTTGTAGGGGGTTTCACTGCTAAACCCTTTCCCGTGTATTTGTATCATCATAGGGATGAAACGGTATGAGTTTTATTAGAGAAACAGGTTGAAATAGCAAAGACTTTATATAGAAAGTTTCTACAAAAATTTGTTTTTCTCATTTAGATTGATAAAAAGGGCGTTGCATAATTGCGGGATGATTTTTGATTGTAGAGACGTTCCATGGAACGTCTCTACAAGGGTTTTGGATTTATGCACAATGATTTTCATCCCTAAAATCAGCAACGGCATAAAAAGTTGAAAAAATTTACAAAAAAGTGACCTTTCTATACAATTACAAGCTGAGGATTCCCACAGATGTAAACTTTCTTCAGTCAATCTAATTTTACGTGTTTTGAGCATAACAATAATAAATTAATCTATGCTCAGATAAATGTCAAGCTTAATGAAGATGTCATAGTATTTTAGGAATCAAGAAGAATATTAGCTTATTTCATCATCTTTTAAACTTCTGATTCCTTAACCTTTGAGCATTTCTTCTCAACTATCTAGGAACTGGGACTTTATTTAAAACTCCCTCTATCACCGCATCAATTTGTAAACCATCTAACATTGCTTCTGGTTTCAGAAGTAAGCGATGACGTAACAAAGGTTGAGCAATCATTTTAACATCATCAGGTGTCACAAAATCTCGACCAGATAACCAAGCAGCAGCTTGAGAGGTTTGTAACCAAGAACCAGCAGCACGCGGAGAAGCACCTAAAGCTAAATCAGGAAAATCACGAGATACTCTAACAATTCCTAACAAATAATCAATAATTGCTTCTGATACTTTAACTTGTTTAACTGCAAGTCTGGCTTGTAAAATATCCCCTACTGTAGCTATTTGTTTTAAGCGGCTAATTTCGGTACGTCTAGCTGTAAACCCTGCTTGACGATTTAATAACATTTGTTTTTCTGCGGCTAACTCAGGATAATCCACAACTAACTTAAATAAAAATCGGTCTAATTGTGCTTCTGGTAAGGGATAAGTACCTTCAAATTCTAAGGGATTTTGTGTAGCAATTACCCAAAATAATTCCGGTAAAGGTACACTCTCACCGTCTAAAGTAACTTGTAATTCCTCCATTGCTTCTAGCAATGCAGCTTGAGTTTTGGGAGGAGTGCGGTTAATTTCATCTGCTAGTAGAATTTCTGTGAAAACAGGGCCTTTTTTCAGAGTAAAACTGCGACTATTTAAGTCAAAAATATTTGTTCCTGTAATATCAGATGGTAAAACATCAGGTGTCAATTGAATCCGGCGAAAATCTGCTTGGATTAACTGCGCTAACACCTTTACTAGTAATGTTTTACCAGTTCCCGGTACTCCTTCTAAAATAATATGCCCACCTGATAATAAAGCGATGAGTAGCTGTTTAATCAGATTACTTTGTCCAACTACAACTTGATTTAGTGCTTGTCCCAAACGAACGATATTAGAATGTGCTTCTTGCATATTGTTTGAAATTTGATTGTGTTGAATGTTTAATTTTTAACTTTTCGTAAATTACTCCATTTTTCCAACCAGTTTATCAGTTCTATGTCACTAATGCGGCGTTTTTGTGATTGTAGTTTTAAAATAGCGGCTAATTCTGCGGTGTTTCCGGTTTTCTCTTGCCATACTGTTAACAAAGCCTGATCCTCTATTGGTGTTTGACCTAAGCCTAAAGTTTTTTGTAGTTGTATTTGTTCTTCTTTTCCTACCATTTCCACAACAAAATCATTAGCTTTGGCCTTTTGTAGAACTGTGGCTAAAGCTTCGATATAAGCTTGACTATTATCAATAACTGGTGGTTCTACATTTACTAATTTACCCAAGCGGCGATTTTTCGCCCAAATTAATACTAAGAACAATACACAGACCTGTATAAAGACTGAAAACAGAGGGGTTTTCAAGAAATAATCAAATACATTAGCTTCTCCTTGTTGTGCTTGAAATTCTTGATCTTTATAGCCATGTATGAACTCATCTACAAAAATTTTCTGACTATTTTGAGTTACTAAATCAGCTAAATATTCAAAGTTAGCAGTATAGTCTTGATAGGCGTTAGCCGCTAAATGGGGGGTTGTAGCAAAGATTACTACACCTTCACCGCGTTTTTCTTGCCAGACGACTGCACCGAATTTATCTCTTAAAGCGGTTTGTGTGAAAGAAGATTTTTTCCGTCGGGTGGTTTCAATTTTAACATCTCCAAATTTGGATGTTTGCAAGGTGCTAAAGTTGGCTTCGGTAACTGGTTGAATAACACCTAATATTACCAGGTTATTACCTTTTTCTAACCATTCTATTTGCTCCTCATCTAGCTCACCTGCTTGGAGAGAACTATTAACTTGCAGTAGAGTAGCTGGTTTTTTGGTAGTTTCTAGTGCGCTGATAGGTTTTTGCCAACGTTGGAGAGGAATCTGCTTTGTTTGCATAAAAGCATACCAAGCACCATAGCCATCAGGGTTATGACTAAAGGTAGAACCGCTATTAATTCTATTGTTAGGAGGGACAATAATCAAAAACAAGATGAGTAAAATAGCGATCGCACCTAGCTGCCAAATTAGGCGGTTATTACGTTTCATGGATTTTTCGTGGTATTCTCTTAGTGCGGCGTAGCAGAAATAAGCATTTAGGTGAAAAACGGTGAAAAGCTAGTTAAATTAACTTTTTTCCCTCCTGCCTTCTGCCTCCTGCCTTCTGCCTTCTTCCACTAGTTCTTGATAAGCTTGCTGACACTGTTGATAATTTTCAGATGCAATCTCAGTATTAGCAAAACACAACTGTTCATGGGTGGTAATTAAGGTTTCATAAGGCTGTACAGGGGTAATATTTGCCCGTAACAATTGTAAATATTCTCCATCAGTGCGGCTAGGTTGTTGGAGTGCGATCGCCTTTTCATGCAATTGCTGTAACATAGCTAAATATAAATGACGGCAAGCCTGACGATAATTACCCTGTTTCGCAAATTGCTGTGCTTGAGACAACAAAAAACTAGTAGATGAATCTTGTGTATTAGTTTTAGCTTTATTTAAACTAGGATCACCATATTTCGCTAACCAATCATAGATATAGGGTTGAAATTCTTTCCATAACAACAAAGCTAACCAAGCAATAAATAAGCCTAGTGCTATCCAAAACACAACTTTTAGTATTTCTACTAAGGTTGGACTTAAAAAACTCTCATCTGGCAAACCAGGGACATTTTCCCATAGTCTGGATAACTGATATTCCACCCATTCTCCGGTTTGACGTTGCCATAATGACAACTGCCAACCCCAGCTCGTTTTCTCAAAACTGTCTTCAGACTGGGAAGCAGTGGCAATAAACTGGGGTAAAAATAAAATCAAAGGCTGAAGTAACAATTGTCTTAATGATTTACAACTATTTTGCTTCTTTGTATCATTACCCAGCCCAAAATTACAAGTATTAACCCTAAGCCTAGAAATCCTAAATCCCACACTAACTGATTTTGTCCCATTTTAACGTGATGCAACACAAGAAGATGATGATCTATTACTCCCTCTACCAAATTAAACAAACCAGCACCTAAGAAAATCGCCCCGCTAAAAGTCTGTGCTGACCAAATAACGTCCTTACGTCCTCCAGCTTGCCACAACAAAATTATACCAATAACGGTAAAAATCCAATCTAAAACATGAAATAAACCGTCCCAAGCCATGTTTAAATCTATATTTGGAAAATTGTTCAAAGGTTTAACATTGCTAATTACGTGATGCCATTGCAAAATTTGATGCAGTAAAATACCATCAATAAACCCATTTAAACCTAAACCCAAGAAAATGCCAGCAGCAATTAATATGTTATTCCCTGTAGTCTCTTGATTTTTAGCTTCCATGCTGCACCTCAAACACAGATTTGTATTCCAACCATAGAACGGTTTTTAACAGGGTATCTTCTGTCTAAAGTTGAGGGTTAAGTATGACCCAAAAAGTGCTAAAAATAATAGATGAGCTCATTTCTGAGGAAGAATATTTTTTACTAAATCATTTTTGATGATGCTAGGCAAATCTTTGTGTTTATTTTTTGACATAATCCTAGTATTAAATAAATTGCTGCATAATATAACTGTTGGCAAATGACTATTTACTTTTACAAAGTTTCACAACCTTATGGCTGTTTTTCCAACTTTTCCCCCCATCACATTGAAATGCAAGGTGTGGTTTGGCCGACTGTAGAACATTATTATCAAGCACAAAAGTTCGTGGGTAGCCCAGATGAGGGAAGTATACCTTTAATTCTGGCTGCACCAACCCCAGAAGCAGCTGCGGCTTTGGGTCGTTGTCATAGCCGTCAGGTGCGGTTAGACTGGGACTTTGTGAAAACTGAGATTATGCGAACAGCTGTCCTCAGTAAATTTCTCACTCATGAGGAAATTCGTGATATACTTTTAGTCACTGGTGATGAGTTGATTGTAGAAGATTCACCTAGAGATTATTTCTGGGGTTGTGGAGCTGATCATACTGGTAAAAATCAACTTGGTAAAATACTGATGAGTGTCCGGGAAGAAATTCGTCAGTTAACATCTTTATCAGTAAGAACGAATTAATCCGCTCCTGCATCTACCTGAACTGTATAAGACTGATTAAAATCAACATTAAGATAGAACTGATTCCCCCTTTACCGCAAAAACTGGGTTTAAAGCCCTGTCCTTCTAGGACGGCTTTTCATTGACTTATGCTAGAATAATAGCATGAAAACACTGAAGTTTAAACTGTACGAACATAAGCGGAATAGATACCTAAAGCGCATGATTAACATCGCCGGGGTTATCTATAACCATTGTATTGCCCTACATCGTCGTTATTATCGAATGTGGGGTAAACATTTAAGTTCTACAAAACTACAGTGTCATATCGCCAAATTAAGAAACCGTAATCCATCGTGGCAATCAATAGGTTCTCAAGCAGTACAGGAGATATGTCAACGCATTGAGAAAGCCTATCAGTTATTTTTCAAACATCAGAAAAAAGGAGTTAGACCACCAGGATTTAAGAAAGTCAAAAAATACAAATCATTTACTCTCAAACAAGCTGGTTATAAGTTTATAAGTGGTAACAGGGTTAAGATTGGGAATCGGGTTTATAAGTTTTGGAAGTCCAGAGAAATAGAAGGGAAAGTTAAGACTGTAACCATTAAACGTACATCCTTGGGTGAATTGTTTATGGTTGTAGTAGTTGAGAATGATTCAGTTTCAGAAATCAAATCAACGACTGGTAAAATAGCGGGGTTTGATTTTGGGTTAAAAACATTCCTAACTTGCTCGGATGGCACAAAAATTGAATCACCCCAATTCCTGAAACAATCCCTAAATGCTATCAGGAAAGCCAACCAAAACCATTCTCAGAAATTAAAAGGTTCTCATAACCGTGAACGAGCAAGAAAGAACTTAGCCCGTAGACATGAAGATGTATCTAACCGCAGAGGAGATTGGTTTTGGAAGTTGGCTCATGAACTAACTGATAAGTTTGAT
>DATGXB010000034.1:0-10565 GCA_035299225.1 Nostocaceae cyanobacterium
AGAAGAGGCAGGGGGGCAGGGAGCAGGGGGCAGGGGGGAAGAAGAAATATAAAATTACTTGTTATTTTCTTTAACTGGTAGGCAAAAGAAATATAAATTAATTTGCAGATGAAACTTGAAGATTACTGAGCATCTGCTGGGGCTTTTCGATTAAAATGGAATATTAACTACAGAATGAATTATTAACTTTAGCTATAGTCTGAGGTTTACCGTGCGATCGCCTTCCCAAATTAGTCTCCCACAATCAGAAAATCACGCTCAATCCCCTATTGCAGCTAGTTCAATTGTCACACCCAAACGAGCAACCGGTGGTTTTGCTCTCCTCGACAGCTTGATGCGGCATGGTGTTGAGTATATTTTCGGTTATCCCGGTGGCGCAATTCTTCCTATTTATGATGATTTATACAAAGCAGAAGCTACAGGTACTATTAAGCACATCCTAGTCAGACACGAACAAGGGGCGGCTCATGCTGCCGATGGTTACGCCCGTGCTACTGGTAAAGTGGGTGTGTGTTTTGGGACTTCTGGCCCCGGTGCAACTAATTTGGTAACAGGTATTGCTACCGCCTACATGGACTCGATCCCGATGGTGATTGTCACCGGACAAGTACCCCGGAAAATGATCGGTACAGACGCTTTCCAAGAAACAGATATTTACGGCATTACTTTACCTATCGTTAAGCATTCCTACTTAGTCCGTGACCCCAGAGATATGGCGCGGGTTGTAGCAGAAGCCTTCCATATCGCCAGCACTGGCAGACCAGGCCCTGTATTAATTGATGTGCCTAAAGATGTGGCATTTGAAGAATTTGATTATACACCTGTAGAACCAGGTGCAGTGAAATTACCTGGTTATCGTCCTACAGTTAAGGGTAATCCTCGACAAATTAACGCCGCAATTCAACTCATTCGGGAAAGTCGTCGCCCATTATTATATGTGGGTGGTGGAGCGATCGCCTCTAACGCACATGACGAAGTTAAAGAACTAGCAGAATTATTTAACATTCCCGTCACAACTACCTTAATGGGAATCGGTGCTTTTGATGAACATCATCCCCTGTCTTTAGGAATGTTAGGGATGCATGGCACCGCCTACGCCAACTTTGCCGTTACTGATTGTGATTTACTCATTTGTGTTGGTGCAAGATTTGATGATCGGGTAACAGGTAAATTAGATGAATTTGCCTCCCGTGCCAAAGTAATTCACATTGACATTGATCCCGCCGAAGTTGGTAAAAACCGTGTTCCTGATGTGCCAATCGTTGGCGATGTGAAAAACGTCCTCACTGATTTACTCCGCCGATGTCGAGACGCAGGGACAAAAGTTCATCCCCATCAAAATCAAGAATGGCTCAACTTAGTTAATCACTGGCGTAAAGATTACCCCCTGATTGTTCCCCATTACCCTGATAGCATTTCCCCTCAAGAGGTAATTGTCGAAGTTAGTAATCAAGCCCCTAACGCTTTCTACACCACCGATGTAGGACAGCATCAAATGTGGGCGGCTCAATTCTTAAAAAATGGGCCTAGAAGGTGGATCTCTAGCGCCGGTTTAGGCACAATGGGCTTTGGACTACCTGCGGCCATTGGTGCAAAAGTAGCTTTTCCTGATGAACAGGTAATTTGTATTAGTGGTGATGCCAGTTTCCAAATGTGTCTGCAAGAATTGGGAACAGCAGCACAATATGGTATCGCTGTCAAGACCGTAATTGTGAATAATGGCTGGCAGGGCATGGTAAGGCAGTGGCAACAAACCTTTCATGGTGAGCGTTATTCATGTTCTAACATGGAAGTGGGAATGCCTGATATTGAACTGTTAGCCCAAGCTTACGGAATTAAGGGCATGGTGGTTGACAGTCGGGAAAAATTGGCTGATGCGATCGCCGAAATGTTAGCTCATGACGGGCCAGTCATTTTAAACGTTCATGTTACCAAAGATGAAAACTGCTATCCAATGGTAGCCCCTGGGAAAAGCAACGCTCAAATGGTCGGTTTGCCCAAACCAGCACCCGCAGCCACTAACGAACCAGTTTATTGTAGTAACTGCGGTACACAAAACTCACCCCATCATAACTTCTGTTCCGAGTGCGGGACGAAGTTGTAAAGCTTAGGAGGCAGTAGGCAGAGGAGGCAGGGGGCAGGGGGCTTTCTAGCAGGGGGGAAAGAAGAATATAAAAATACTTTTTGCCTATTGCCTACTGCCTCTTGCCTATTGCCTATTCCCTGCGCCGTACTGAGCGCAGCCGAAGTGTTCCCTGTTCCCTGCACCGTACTGAGCGCAGTCGAAGTGTTCCCTGTTCCCTAATATATAGTTTTAATCAATATGAAATCAATATATTTGCCAACCAAAGATAACTGAGAAATTATACTGATAAAAACTGTATTAAAAATAATTACAAACTCTGTGATTTTTCTAAGTGTTTAGGCAAACTAGGTTCTGAACAATTTGATAGTATTTGTATCTCAAAAGAAATACAATAATTCCGGGTTTCTGATCAAAACCGCTTTTTACCGAAAGCATTATCAAAAACCAGCAATTACTTAATCTATCATTTTCGGGACTTTTAAAGGAAATCTATGCCTCAACGTAAATTGCCTACACGCAGCAGTAATGTAGAAATAATAGAACCAGAAGCAGCCGTCGCATTAGTCGGATTATTTTCTGCTGCTGCCGATGGTAACGGTATTTCTACAGCCGAACAGGATGCTATAAGCGAAATGCTCGAAGGTATTGGTGTATTTGAAGATTACACAGATGAGGACTTTCAAGCGCTAACAGCAAAAATTAACAGCCTGATTGAAGAAAAAGAACCAGAAGATTTAGTTGCTAGTGCGATCGCTTCTTTACCTAACGAAGAATACCGCGAATCAGCTTATGTTATAGCTCTCCTGGTGACATCCATTGATGATGACATTCCCGAAGATGAAGAAGATTATCTCTATGAACTTCAAGAAGCTCTCAACATTTCCGATGAGCGAGCAGACGAAATCATAGAAGAAATCTTTGGTGAATATGACGAAGAGGAATATGACGAAGAGGAAGAAGAAGAATAAAAATTATTAAGATTTTCTCTGTTACTTCCTCAAATTACAACTTAGTTAATTTTACCAAAAAATTGGGTTTAAAGCCCCGTCCTTTGAGGACGGCTTTTTGGTAGAATAGTGAAAACAGGCTGGGGATTGTCTGTTGGGCGAGATAGTGTAAGACGGTATGAAACTGCAACTATTGTTTGAACCCAGAATCTCCGCACTTTTAGGGCGGGGAGTATGTCAAAAACAGCTATCTATGCAGTTTAAAAGAAATTAGCTTAGTGAACTGCTCATGTTAAGCATTAAATATGCTGTTCATGGGCTTTTTATTTTGTGTAAGTGGTCGTGCAAAATTAAATTCCTACATGGAGTAAGGGAACAGGGAACAGGGAACAGGGAAATAAGTTGTGTAATTAATTCTGCCTAATCACTTATATATAGCTTTTCTCCAATCAAGAAAAAAATTAGGCTTTGCATAATTGCGGGATGATTTTTGAGTGTAGAGACGTTCCATGGAACGTCTCTACAAGGGTTTTAGATTTATGCAAAATCATTTTCATCCCTAACATCAGCAACGCCAAAAATTAAAATCTAATTGTGGAACAGAATTTGCTCTATATTACGTCCCAACAATGTATTCTATTCCAACAACAACCGCTATAGAATCCCAACATAATGAGCAAAAAAATCTCCTTGAGCTTAATGTTACTATTTGTAGGTATTCAACTTAGTGTTAACTCACAAATAGTTAAAGCCACAACCCCAACTATCCAAACAACCAACAATAAATCAACTTGTCCTGCACAACTAAATACATCTATAGAAGCAGTAATTAATCGGCCAATATTTAACCGGGTACGTTGGGGAATTTTAGTACAAAGCCAAACATCTGGCAAAACTCTTTATAGCCGAGATTCCGAAAAATTCTTTATTCCCGCTTCTAATACTAAATTATTCACAACTGCTGCGGCTTTATTACAACTGGGTGAAAAGTTCCGTTTTCGTACTTCCATTTATCAAAATAGTCCTGGCGTTTTGCGTGTAGTGGGAAGAGGTGATCCTAGTTTAAATAATCAACAATTACAATTATTAGCACAGAAATTAAAACAGCAAAATATTAATGAAATTAAATTATTAATCGCTGATGATAGTTATATAAAGGGTGATATTGTCCATCCGACTTGGGAATGGGAAGACGTACAAGCAGATTATGGCGCACCAGCTAGTAGTTTTATTCTCAATGAAAACACATTTAGTTTAAACGTTTTACCTGAAACCGCAGGAAAAACAACTAAAATCCTTTGGGATGATGATAGCGAGGCTGAAAAATGGCGAGTTATCAACCAATCAGTTACCGTTGATAAAAATCAACCTAATTATATAAATGTCAGCCGTAGTTTATCAGCTCCAACTCTCACATTTACAGGTCAAATTGCTGCTGATTCTCAACCTTATAAAGTTACATTACCTGTAGTTGATCCTAGTTATTTCTTTTTGCGTCGTTTCCGTAATGTATTAGCCACAGAAAACATTACTTTAGGACAAACAACAGTATTTAGTGGTGGTATAAATCAGCAAGAAGTTGCATTTGTCGAATCTCCACCTTTATCAGAATTAATTACAGAAACGAATGTAGCTAGTAATAATGTTTATGCAGAAGCTTTACTCAGAGCTTTAGCAGTGAAGAAAACCGGAACAATCAATCAAAATAGTGCTAATTTAGGCTTAGAAGTAGTCAGAGAAACTTTAACTCAATTAGGTGTAAATCCTAATAGTTATTTTATAGCTGATGGTTCTGGTTTATCACGGCGGAATTTAATTAGTCCTGAAGCAATAGTTGCCACTTTACAAGGCATGGCAAAAACTCCAGTAGGGCAAATTTATAAAGCTTCTCTACCCATTGCAGGTAAAAATGGTACTTTAACAAGACGATTTATAAACACACCAGCAGCAGAAATTGTTCACGCTAAAACAGGTACTTTAACAGGTGCAAGTTCCTTATCTGGATATGTAAAACCACCAAATTATGAACCTTTAGTTTTCAGCATTATGGTAAATCAAGCAGACCAATCTGCTACTGTTTTAAGACAAGCAATTGATGAAATTGTCTTATTATTAACTCAGTTGCAAAGTTGTTAAATTAGTCATTAGTCATTAGGGGAAAGGGGAAAGGGACAAGGCAACACTTCGACTGCGCTCAGTGCGGTGCAGGCAACAGGCAAAGTATTTTTATATTCTTCTTCCCCCTGCCCCCTGCTCCCTGCCCCCCTGCCTCTTTCTTCCACCTGCCCCCTGCTTTCTTCATGCAATGCTGCCACGTTTTCTCACTTCTTTATAGGATGTTCCTACATTTTTGATCCCGGCTTTAATCATTTGTCTTTCTAACATGGCGAAAAAACGGGCTTTATCACTACCTTTAATTACTGCTTGGTTGTGTGCTTCGGCGATCGCTACTGGATAACCATAACCTTTCTGCACCTGCGCTAACATTAAACCCAGCGCTTGATCAAACATAGTTTTATTCTCTGCAACCCAAGCCGGGACTTCTATCCGGGCAATTTCTGCACCTACGTGAACATAACAAAAATATATAGTTTGGTCTTCATATAAATCCAGAATGCGGTTATTACTACGCCACAGGGGGCCACGTTGTCCTGGTTGCAGTTGAGTTTCCCAGAGGGTAGTATCTCGGAGATTTTCAAACTTTTTGCAGGGTGCAGTTTCGGTTTGGTCAGGACAATAGCCAATACAATTAGGTTCAGGATAGGGACAAGCTAACAACCGCAGAAAATTCATTGCTTCCACATTGCGAGAAGCACTGAGATAAGCAAGAACAGGGATTTGGACGCTACGTAATTGTTGCCAAGCGGCCAAAATTGGGGGTAAGATGCGATCGCGTGCATCCGTCGGTAACTGTTCCAAAAACCAGTATATTAGCGAACCATCCACCATCGCTAAAATTGGCACTTCACCCTTCACACTACAAGCCAGTTCTGATAGTACCACCGCTTCCGAAGCAGTCCGGCAATGACTCATCCATTCTTCTGTTCTAATACCCCATTGACGAGAAATATATAAATCTTCAGGACGGTAAAAAACCTCTGGTAAACTATCAAGTAAAGGGTGGCGATTTTGCCCGTAATGTAAAACCACTCTACCGATATTTAGTAAATAACAATAGGCAATTTCGTGATGATTTGGGGCAATTTGTGAGCCATCAGTGGCAACTACAGTATGAACTTTTGGAGGAACAGGGATAGTAATACAAGTATTTAGCGGTTCAACAGGTGTAGCATTCCCAAATAAAATGCGATCGCGCCATTCTTCCTGTTTATCAACTAACTCCTGTTGACATTCACAAGCATCTTTTAAATATTCCTGTGCCAACTCCAAACGCTTACGACTAGCAGCAGCTTCTTGGGTAAGATGCTCACTCAAACCTTGCATTTGTGGGGAAAGTTTTGTTAAATCTAGCATAATTAGTTAGAAGGCAGGAGGCAGGAGGCAGGGGGCAGGAGGCAGAAGAAATTAATTATTTTTGACGTTTGATGTTTAACGTTTGACTATTCCCTGTTCCCTGTTCCCTGTTCCCTGTTCCCTATTCCCTATTGTGATTAAATCCACTTAGAAAAATCTTGAGTAAATTGAGAAAGTGAAACTAGCTGAATGTGTGCATCATTTTTAGCCGCTTCCCTTTCTGGTTGTGTATTATAACCCCAATCAGCGAGAAATAGTTGCACTTGATTTAAGTTCGGTTGTTCTTGAACTAACTGTAAAGTTTTTAATCTATCTTCCACAAACCACAACTGAGAAGGAGAAATATTAGCTAACTGAATTAAATCTCGTAAAGTTTCATATTTTGGTCGTTTTACTTCCTTACCAAAAATATTCGTAGGTGGTAAATTTACCCCTTCTTGTTGTAACAATTCTTGAACAAAACGCCCTTCCTTAGTTGTGACAATATATAGCTGAATACCACTAGCCAAAGCCATTTTTATTCTTTCTATTATACCTGGATAGAATTTATGTAAACTCAGCCAACCGTCTAAATCTGATGCTATCCATTTATCTCGGACATGATCTAATTTTTGAGCAACTTCCTTAGACTGAAGATTATTTACCGACAAAATTTTTGGTGTAATATTTACCCAATTTGATAAAATCTCATCATCAGCAAAACCATCCATTAAGGCTTTAATTAAAACAGGCATTTCCCAACCCGTCTCTATCACCGGACGTAAACGATAGAATCTCAAAGCTAAATCATCCGGTGGTATGTTGTCAGCAGACTGCCAAATTTGACAATAAGTTAGCCATGCTACCTCAAAATATTCAATTAATCCATCACAAATTACTCCATCAAAGTCTAAAGCCAAAATTGTGGGACTATTTGCTGTCATAGTTAGGAGGGTAAAAACTGCTTTTGTCAGCTTACCCTATCTAAAGATAGAGATGTGTAGCGATCGCTAAATATTTGTATTATACATCTAAGTTTTCACTATCAATTTTCGTATTGGGTTGGGGTAGTTATCCGGGGAAGGGTTTTACCCAAAAAGAACGCACTCAATATCATATAGGAATATCTGTGAAAATTAGCAGAGAATTATTCACAGATATTTTTTCTAAATGATTGATTCAAGCTGAATAGCTATATACAGCAGGGAACAGGGAACAGGGAACAGGGGGGAAAGTCTCTTTATAAGCAGTTGTGCAAAATTAATTTCCTACGCGGAGTTAGGGAACAGGGAACAGGAAAAGAAGTTGTGTAATTAATTCTGCCTAATTACTTATAAGGGTTTGTTCCCAAAATTTGTACCTCATTTACCTGAAACGGGCTGTATCAATATTACATGGCTATTTAATCCATTAACCATCTAGTCGCAGGATTGAATTTCAAGTATATTTTTACGCCTGCTGTAATGTAATAGGCAGCATCATAAGCAAAGCTAGTATCTGCATTTGGTGCATCAGTGCTTGAGCCATTACCACCAAAAATTTCATCTAGTAGACTATCTTCTGCCAACTCTTCCAAGTTGTCTGTATTGAGATTCTGAATTTTGATTGTTGTCTTCATAATTTAATTAGCTTTCAATGAAAATTGAGTTGAAAATAAATCAGCAAGTAAATTTAAAAAGCCGCCCAAGCATCGCTTATTCCATGCTTGATATCTTGCCAATTGTCAATAATATAATTTCCTACTGCTGCACCTGCAACTCCGATTGCACCAGCACACTTTATACTTGAAACAGTCGCAGGACTTGTTCCACCTCTAGTACAGTCCAGTAGTTCACTATCAACCAAATCATCCATGAAGCTTTCAGAAACATCAAAAAATTCAGAACCAGCAGGACGTAATTCGGAAATTAAAATGTTAGCCATTGCTCAAGTTTCTCTTATTTTTAAGATAGTGGTATCAGGTGAGATAAAAATTTATTTTTTATCCCTCTGGACATAATCTACTACTCAAAACAGTATTATGGCAAGCTTTTCATTAATAAAAAATGTGCCAAAAATAGTGCAATTATGTACCTAAATGACAGTAAAAGTATCACAATTATGGCAAGCTTTTCATTAATAAAAAATGTGCCAAAAATAGTGCAATTATGTACCTAAATGACAGTAAAAGTATCACAGGAAGAGGAAATCACGGAACTACAAGATTTTATAGATATGCGTCCTCGCATTTAAAATGGATGCTTGAGTGATTTATTCAATACACTACCTTTGATTTTGCTACTCTTCCAATGTACGGAGTTTGTTCAAAATTCAAATAACAGTTCTATATGTACTAATTTAAATAAAATCAAACGGAATTTTATGATAGTTGATAGATATTTAGGAGTTATTGCTGATTGGTGGTTTGAAGATAGAAGAAATTTAATCTTACCAACTAATCGAATAGAATTAAATAAACTGCTGAAGTCGATTTTGATAAATTATACTTATTCTGATAATGAAATTGCTAATGTTTATGATGAGTAAATTTAAGAATTATTTTTCTTAATTCATTATTGCTAAAGATGAGAAAAACCTATTTTTAAATTGAAATAATTTCTTTTTTAATTAATTTACCTGATTTATCAAAGGTGAGGGTAAGATTATATTCACCTAGATAGTAATCATCACAAGAGTTATTTCCACAAGGATAATTAACAGAATCTGGTTTACCTAATAATTTACTTGTATCCTGGCGAGTGATGCCAATTGTGAGATAATTGTTTATGACATCTTCGCTCATCTGTAGTCTGACATTATTATTTTCACCTGGCTTAACAGGATTTTTCAACCAAGCGTCTTGATTATATTTCCAATTATCAAAAGGGTTACTATCGCAAGCTGAAATAAATAAAATTAATTGTGTAATTAAAATCAGTAATAAACTACTTTTAAAGATTTTTGCTAACATTTTGATTTTGATAATTTTGAATAAAAAAATTTAGTTGCTAGTTATCTAGTTGAGGCTGGTAATGGGTAATCATTGATTACATTCTTGTTTTCATCCTGTAAATCCTTAAATCCTGGACATCTTGATTCAGACATTTTCCCTTCTGTAAATTTACAAATTTCTAATTCCCAATTCTAACCCTTCACATACACCTGTGAGAAAGTTTAAATCTAAAGTATCAATTGTATCACTAGGTTTGTGATAATGGGGATTTCGCATAAAGGAGGTATCCGTTACCATAATCGCTGGATAACCTGCATCCCAGAAGGGTGAATGATCGCTGAGTCTGGTATCAGGTACTACTAAACCCCGATAAGGTACGGGTAGCCACTGACTAGGTATACCAGCTTGGCGGATACTGCGGCTAAGACTGCGTAAGTCTTGAATAGTCCGCAAATTGCCAATTAAGCCAATATAATCGCCTGTATTGGGATAAAAACGCTCTAAAAATGGGGGGTATGATTGAGAACCGGGACGCGGATCACGATATCCTAACATTTCTAAAGACATCATTAATCTGAGTATTCGCTTTTCTTCCTTTAACAACTTCACATAAGCCGCACTACCCAACATCCCATACTCTTCCATATCAAAAGCCACGAAAATGAAAGGATAGTTAATTGGTTTTTCGGCAAATTTTCGGGCTAATTCTAATAATACCGCCACCCCGGTCGCGTTATCATCTGCCGCTACTGTACCGGGTACACCATCATAATGAGCGCCAATTAAGATTGGTGGGAGGAATCTTTTCATGGCTGGCCGTTCTGGTAAATTTAAAATCAAGTTTTTACAGATTTTACTTCCCACTTCAAAGGTGTGGATTTCCACACTTCCCAATTTGGCAAACTCTTGGCGGATGTATTCTTGTACAAAGAAATGGCCAGCGCTGGCCAGATAGGGATCACGTTCTGTAGCGATCGCCTGCAAATGGTTTTTTAGTCTCTGTTGGCAATTCAAGGCTTTAATTAGTCATTAGTAATTAGTCATTAGGAAATAAGTAATTACTTCTTCTTTCCCCCCTGCCCCCTGCTCCCTGCTCCCCTGCCTCTTCCCCCCTGCCCCCTGCTCCCTGCCCCCTGCCTCTTCCCCC
>DATGXB010000035.1:0-16958 GCA_035299225.1 Nostocaceae cyanobacterium
GGGGCAGGGGGCAGGGGGCAGGGGGGAAAAAATCCAATTTCTACTCCGCACTTATTCCTCATCTTGGTGGACAGATTTGCTGGACATCTGGGGGTAATCTCCTACACATTTGTTGGAAAGATTGGGGATAAAATCGCCACCAAGCGAATAAACCTAAGCTGGCAGTGCCAAGTAATAAAACTAACATTCCCCCTAACAAAACTAACTTTTTACCGTGACTGGGTGGTGTAACTGGGGTAAGGGGTGGTTCTTCTGTGGTGTTCTCTTCATCTACTGGAACTAAGGCTGTTTCTGTTGTTTCTGATACTTCTAGGGTTAATTCTGGAGTTTCACCTAGAGTAATTGCGGTTTCCTCGGTTTCAACTGGCACTGGTAAAGGTTTATCTTCAGTGAGAGGAATTAAAGGTTCAGGGTTGACTCGGCAGAAAATCACCACTACCGATGTATTATCTTCGCCGTTTTTCTCATTGGCTAATTGTACCCAACTTTGGGCGGCGGCTTCTGGTGTGAGTTGACCGGTTAAGATGGGTGTGGCGTAATCTTGCCAATACTGTTCGACCAAGTGGCGATCGCTTAATCCATCAGTACATAATAGTAAAATTCCCTCTTCCTCTAAAATCAATCTTTTGGTAAAAACTCGTAAATTCTCCGCTTCCTTTGTTCCCAAAGCTTGAGTTAATAAATGGGCATCAGGTCTTTGTAGGGCTTGACGGTATAAACTCCGACCTAGCCGGATTTCCCTTGTCGCCATATCATCATCTATAGTTAATAATTGACAATATTGGCTAGTAATCCAATAAGCACGACTATCACCCACACTAGCTAAATACAACTCATGGGCATTTTCGGAAAGCTTGCCAGAAATGGTTTTTATTCTTTGGGGTACTTGTAGCGCCATGACCAAAGTAGTAGCCATGCGTTCTCTACCTTGGCGTTTTTGCTCATCATTACGTGACCATATCACATTATTAACCACACGTAAGCAAGCGGTTATCTGTTGTTCTAATAAATCTGGTGTAATAACTTCCGGTTGTTCTTTGATTTCCGCTAATAAAGCCCGAATTTGCAATTTTAAAGACTGTACCGCCAACTGGCTGGCAACTTCACCCCCAGCATGACCACCAATTCCATCACAGGCGATCGCTAAATTTGCTAATAATAAATCATCCCCATCATCTTGATTAGGGTAACAAGTATCTTCGTTATGTTCTCTAGTTGCACCGGCATCTGTTACCCCAGCCATCTGTACAGTTAAAGGTAACTCTGCCGCAGTTGCTAATAGTAATTGATTTAATTGAGTTGTAATATTTTTTAACTCGGCCTTTGGTTGACACATCTGCTGGCATATTTGCCCCAAAGCCGCAGCAATGTTAGTATTTGCCCCCGATAGCCAAGATTGCCATAATAACCCCAAATCTTTTAAATCAGCTGTTTCTGGTGTTGTGGGTAATTCTAATAATCGTACACACCAACCCTGGACACGCAAATTTTCAGGACGGAGTAAAGCCTTAGCCAAAGCAAAATTTGAGAGAGTAGCCCAAAGTTGGATAATTTGCCATAACCAGTAAACTTGTCTGGTAGCGGTGGCTTGTTCCCAAACATCGGTAATACTAGGGTAAATATTGCCTGCGTTATCTATGGGGACATTTTCCAACAACCAGATATTTTCATTTTCTCCTACACTCACCATGCCGTAAGGTTGAGGCAGATGTAAAGAATGTGGATATAACTTGAGATAGGCGGTAGTGGAATGCCCACCATAGGCGATCGCCTCTCCTGTTAACTCGGCTGGTATTGTTGGTAATAATCCTGGTTGAGTATCTAGCCAAATTTGCTGCTTAACTACCTCATACCTATTTCCTACCTTTGATCCTACAGGAATCTTCGCCCCTACTGCACCACTAGCCCACAGATAACGAAACACTAGCGGAGTCTGACAACTAGCACAAAGACTATCTGTTATTGCATTAATTGGCTGCTCACACTCTGGATTTGTACAGTAAATAATAGGTTCAGTAGAAATCATGTAACTGGAAATGTAAAAAATATATTAAGTCTCGAATTTTAGTTCAATTTAGCTGTCAACTAATGGAAGATTAGCATAGACTGGTTTCTATAGAACCTACAAACAATTTTTTCATCTATATTACCAAGGTTTTGCCATACTCAAGCAGTTACTATATACAGCAGGGAACAGGGAACAGGGAACACTTCGACTGCGCTCAGTGCAGTGCAGGGTTGAAAGTCTTTTTGTATAAGGGTTTGTTCCAAAAATTTGTACCTCATTTACCTGAAAAGTGCTGTAAATGTATTTAATCGCAGAAAAGCAACACTGTAAATTTTAGTATCTAGGATCGTGCTATGCCAAATTTCGCCTTAATTTGGCTTCTGGTTGGATTTGCCTTATGCCTAATGGAATTTTTTTTACCATCAGCCTTTGTAGAGTTTATCATGGGGCTTAGTGCCTTGATGGTAGCTATTTTAGCTCTAATTGGTTTGAGTAATTTATGGTTGCAAATTATAGTTTGGGTGTTTTTATCAATTACTCTGTTTGTCTTATCCCATCGTTATTTGCAGCCACGTAGTCAGCCAAAATTGCAAGATGCAGTCATAGCAGAAACTTTAACAGAAATTCCCAAAGGAAAAGCCGGACGGGTATTATATGAAGGCAATTCTTGGCGGGCTAGGTGTGATGATGACCAACTTAGTTTACTACCCAATCAAAAAGTTTATGTTGTCGGCAGAGAAGGTACAACTTTAATCGTCATGCCCGAAAATGTTTTAGATTCATAATTCGATTTTTAATGGAAAAATTTTGAAAAATCAGGAGCATAAAAGTGGAAGGATTTATTTTTTGGGTGCTAGTGTTTTTAGGCGGTGGTTCAGCAATGGCTGCTTCCTCTGTCAAGATAATTAATCAAGGAAATGAAGCTTTAGTAGAAAGATTTGGACGATATGACAGAAAATTAAAACCAGGATTGCGGGTGGTTGTTCCGGTTTTAGATCAAGTGGTTTATCGAGAAACAATCAGGGAAAAAGTTTTAGATATTCCCCCACAAAAATGTATCACCCGTGATAACGTAGGAATTGAAGTTGATGCGGTAGTTTATTGGCGCATTGTGGATATGGAGAAAGCATGGTATAAAGTCGAAAATCTCCAATCAGCAATGGTGAATTTAGTATTAACTCAAATTCGTTCCGAAATGGGACAATTAGAGTTAGATGAAACCTTTACAGCCCGCGCTCAAATTAATGAACTTCTCTTGCGTGATTTAGATGTTGCGACTGATCCTTGGGGTGTGAAAGTCACACGGGTAGAACTACGTGATATTATTCCTTCTCAAGCGGTGCGCGAATCAATGGAATTGCAAATGTCCGCCGAAAGACGCAGACGAGCAGCCATTCTAAATTCTGAAGGAGAAAGAGAAGCAGCTGTAAATAGTGCCAGAGGTAAAGCAGAAGCTCAAGTTTTAGAAGCAGAAGCTAAACAGAAATCAGTAGTTTTGCAAGCAGAAGCAGAACAAAAAGCAATTGTTTTGAAAGCACAAGCTGACAGACAACAACAAGTTCTCAAAGCTCAAGCTGTAGCCGAATCAGCAGAAATTATCGCTCAAAGAATGAAAGCTAATCCTGAAGCTTGTAAAGCTTTGGAAGTATTGCTGGCCTTGAATTATTTAGATATGGGTATGGTCATTGGTAAGAGCGATAGCAGCAAAGTAATGTTTATGGACCCCCGCACTATTCCTGGTACTTTAGAGGGTATTCGCTCTATTGTTTCTGATGCTCCTGCTGATTCTAGTTCTTTGTTAAGTGGTGATTTTTCTGGCAGAAATACCCACAATAGTTAGGATTTTTTGCAATAGAATAAATTAACATGATAGGTGAAATAATCAGAACTAAAATTTGGTTGAATTTGATTTATTTTCCCTAACTTGGATTTATGCGAAATGCAAAAATTTAAAATTCACAAGTTTACAAACCACAGAGTATAGATATTTGTGGTTTATTTTTTTTTAATGTTAACTCAAGTTGCTATTGAAAGTATGTGTAGGGTGGGGATTTTTCGGTAAAACACTGAATAGACACGGAAAATTTTCGGAAATGCCCACCTCAGTGTTTTTCAAAAACAAACAGGAATACCGTATAAGTATTAAATAGCCAAATTTTGTATTTTACCGACGGTTTTATGAGTTTAATCTAGAATATTTCATACAAGATTTGAGCTAGATTTAATTTTACCTCTATTTGTTGCTCCCTGAGTTTAAGCTAATTGATTCATTAGTTAATGACTAATTTCTAGTTTATGATTTTGGCATTGCTCACATAAACCAAAAAATTCTAAGGTATGATAAAAAACTTTAAATTTATGAGTTGATTGTAATTGTTCTTCCAAATCATGAACAGGACATTGATGAATGGGTATAGATAAACCGCATTGTAAACAGGTAAGATGATGTTTATCTTGTTGTGTTAGACTGTAGAGAGCCTCACCATTAGCTAGAGTCCGCACCTGTACCATTCCTTCCAGTTTGAGGGCTTCTAGTGAACGGTAAACAGTCGCTAAACCCATAGTTTGGTTATTATTGCGTAATTCTACGTAAATGTCCTGTGCAGAAATCTCTTGTTTAGTATTTTTAAGTAGATTTAAAATGCGGTCTTGGCTGCGGGTGCGTAAATTTTTCATAGACGATCGCTGATCATTTCTGTAGTAATCTAGAATAAGTCTAACTTTAACAATCATCAACTGTTTCAGTACCAAAGCCAAATTTTCCCAGATTGTACCCAGCTTTTTTACCATATCTGAGAGAAAAGCTTTACTCAGTTGGAGCAGAAAGTTATAGTATAGCGATCGCAGCATTCAGCAAAAGCCTGTGCAAAGAAAATATCTCGCCAAAATTTTCGTTACACTCCGTCCTTCGGTCTTAGACCCTGCTGGTGTAGCTGTACAATCTGGCCTCAAGCAGTTGGGATACGACAATGTTGATCAAGTGAGAATTGGTAAGTACATGGAAGTAATTATTACTTCTCCAGATGAACCCAGAGCGCGTAGAGACCTCAATCAAATGTGTGAACAAATGTTAGCAAATCCTGTGATTGAAAACTATCGCTTTGACTTGATTGAGGTGGAATCACAAACGGGAGTCTTTTAGAAGAGAAAAGGGAGATGAGGGAGATGAGGAAGAGGAGAAAGTAAGTATAAACTATATATTTCTTCTACCTCCTGCCTCCTGCCTTCTACCTCCTGCCTTCTACCTCCTGCCTCCTGCCTCCTGCCTCCTGCCTCCTGACTAATGACTAATTATGAAATTTGGGGTTTTAGTTTTTCCGGGTTCTAACTGTGATCGTGATGTTGCTTATGTCACCAGAGACTTGCTACAGCAACCAACACGCATGGTTTGGCATCAAGACACAGATATCAGTGATTTAGATGTGGTGATTATTCCCGGTGGTTTTAGCTACGGGGATTATTTGCGTTGTGGTGCGATCGCGCGTTTTTCTTCTGTGATGCGGGAAGTAATTGACCATGCACAAAAAGGTAAATATGTCATCGGTATTTGTAACGGTTTTCAGGTATTAACTGAAGCTGGATTATTACCGGGAATATTAACCAAAAATCAGGACTTGCATTTTATATGCGATCGCCTACCCTTAAAAGTAGAGCGTCATAATTTACCTTGGACACAAGCCTACAAACCAGGAGAAATCATCACCTTACCAGTTGCACACGGTGAGGGCAGATTTTACGCTGATAAAAAGACATTAGCAGAAATCGAAGACAACGGCCAGGTAATATTCCGTTATCAAGGGGAAAACCCCAACGGTTCGCTTAACAGCATTGCTGGAATTTGCAACCTGCAAGGAAACGTATTAGGTATGATGCCACACCCCGAACGCGCAGCAGATTCCGATTTAGGCAATAATGACGGATTAAAGCTATTTCAAGGACTAATAGAGCAAATAGCAGCGTTAGTTTAAATAAATCGTAACTTTAATATCTAACCAAACAGGGATGCAGTATAGCGTCCCTCATTTTTTGTATATTTATGAATAGAATTATTGAAATATATTTGGCAAAATTAAAGATAAATACCAATACAAATTCATCAGCAAAAACAACTAACAGTAAAATAACTTACAAGTCATGAATATATGAAATTAACACTATTTATATCATTGCAGGCAAAACAAACTTATTGATGATGATACCTTCTAATTAGCTTTTAAACTTAATTACTAATGGCCATTTCTCAAACAGTAAACAGATTTAATCAATGGTTAGAAACATTTGACTTGAGGTTTATAGAAACTCAAGATGATGTAGAACAAGAATTAATTATACCCATGTTTCAACATCTGGGTTATCCAGACACTTACCGACGTGATCATTATATATTTAATACTTATCCTTTAACGAACCAAACAATAGAATTAAAAAATGTCCAAATTTACTTTTCTACAGATGATGTTGATTCACAAAATGCGGAAACATCAATAATTTTAGTGCAAATTTTAGCACCCAAAACCAGAGACTTAAATCAAACTATCACTGAATCTAAATTTTTTCTCAATCGCTTAAAACCCTTATTTTTTATCGTCACCAACGGCTATAACTTTAAAGTTTATCAATGTTTGCAGTATCGTTCAGAAGAATTAATATTTGATGTCACCTTAGAATGTTTTAAAACTAACGTTAGCATCGGCTTAAACTTTTTCAATAAATTAAATTTTGACCTACTCAAGCAAATCAATAAACATCAATATAATATTCTCAATCACTCAAGTTATATTATTATTGAAAACTCCCTCAAACGCAATCGAGATTTACAAGAAATCTTACAAAAAAATCAATTTAGACCAGATATCATTCGAGAAAATAACCGTTTAACAGTAATTAAACCCCAAGTATTAATTGAGTGTAACTTACCTCAACCCTTTTCCCAAGGTAATTGTACAATTGAATTTAGCAGTAATATTTTAAGAGGTTTAAGAATAAAATTACAACATCAAGATATTTTAGGAAAATTGATGACAGGACTAGGGACAAAACCAGAATCAGGATGTCGTGATTTTTTTAAAACACTAGATGAAAATAATTTTGAAGTCCATTTAGGACAAACTACCATCATTTTATCAACAGAAGAATTAAATGATTTATGTTCATGTATTGATACAGTCGGACAAGAATATAAAAATACAATCATTGAATTTGAGAATATTTTAGAAACTTGGAATTTTGAATTTACAGAATTTGCCGGAATTAGAGGTTTTAAACTCTTTTCCGTTGAGCAAAGATTATGGGAATTAATGCAGAGTTTTGCCACTGAATTTAATTATGCACAAGGTAAAACAGAATGGCACATTTTCCATCAAGAAGAAACCGCAATTCGCATCAGTCGAGGTATTCGTGATCATGCTTTCATTTTACCCAAATTTAGCAGTAATTTATCCTTATTACCAAATAGTTTAATAGATATAGTTTACCAATTAAATGATGTGCATTTACAATCATTAACCAAAAATAACTTTACCTCTTGGGAAGAAGATATTGGTGCAAGAGGAACATGGACAGCGAAATATACTAAACAATGGTTGCTAGAAAGATTTATCCCCCAAATTGTCAATCATTATGTACAACAATTAGAAGTAACTGAGGTTGAATTATTATCAAAAATCATTAATTATCAATTTGAATTTAAACCACTGCGAGAAATCGAAGATATTAGAGAATTATTACCTTACCTGCGAAATATTCAAATTTGGTTAAATCGGTATAATAAAAATATTTCCGCTACCCTTCTACGTCCATACTATCAAGGGTTAACTGACTTAGTACGTAATACAGACTTTGGAATTAGAGGTTTAGATTATATTTTAGGAACTTTGCAGGGTGTAGAGTGGTGTAGTAAACCAGAGGAGTTACAGATAAACCTTTTAAATAGTAACTTTCGAGATGTTTATGAATATTTAAAAACCCAAGTTGACAGAATTAAAAGATGCGATTATGAAAGTAGCACCAAAGCAGATTTAATTACTCGTACCTTAATTTGGATAATTGAATTTGGTAAAATCAGTTATTCCCAAGCACAATTAAATAATGCAAAACAAGCTGTACTTCCCATCTGGGAATTAAGCCGTTTTGAACTACGTCACGTTTACCCCTATCGTTTTTTATAAAACTTCTTTTAAATCTAAAACAAATCCAGGTAAAACATTCTCACCGGATAAACTAGAAGGATTTTCCAAAACTTCCACATCTTGATTGATTCGGTAAATTTCCACCCGTTTATTTTTTCTATCTATCAACCATCCCAACTTCACACCATTTTCTATATATTCTTGCATTCGCTTTTGCAAATTTTTCAAATTATCGCTAGGAGAACGCAATTCAATTACAAAATCAGGTGCAATAGGAGCAAATTTTCCTTGTTGTTCCGGTGTTAAACTTTCCCAACGTTCTTTTTTTATCCAAGCAACATCAGGAGAAACATCTTTACCATTTGGTAATTTAAAACCAGTAGAAGAATCAAAACCTTTACCTAATTTCGTCTTTTTATTCCAAATTCCCACCTCTACCGCAATATCAAAATTACAACTACCCGTTTCGCTACCCGTAGGTGGCATAATTATCAATTCTCCTGCTGCACTGCGCTCAAATCTAAAATCACGGTTATTTTGACAAAGTTGAAAAAATTGCTCATCTGTCAAATCAAGTTTTATTTTCACCGTGGGAGGTAGTGTAGTTGCATCCATTATTTTACCTCAATTTATACCGTTTCACTTTAATAATAATATAAATATACGGGTGAGGGTTTAGCAATGCTAAACCCCTACAGAAAATTTAAAGTATCATAATTTTTGTGTTCGTTTCAGCATTCCGTCCGTATGGAAGGTTATAGTTATTCAATTAATTGGTTTAAATTATCATTAATAATGTTCTCTACATACAAAAAATCATTTATAAAATCATTCCAAAAAGCATACACTTTATCCATCAATTCTTCAAGATTAGAATCCTTATTATACTCTAATATTTTTTTTTCGTACATTTTGTGCAGCTTTTTATTTAACTTCTTTCGCTTCAAAATCCTTTTATGATCTTCTTGATGCAATAAATCATATATTTTCTTAATAGAAGGATTACAAGTATTTTCTAATATGAGTGTCATTACAAGAGAATTAGGCAAAATTTCAAATTGGAAAGACAGCATCCCTAATTCCCATTTATAAACCTCCAATTCTTTAGAAAAAAAAGCTATCTCTTTGCCAAAATTACTTATATATAGTTCTTTAGAATTAATCCCTTTTTCAAGTAGTTCGAGAAGTTTTTTAGCAATTTGTGACGACTGTAAATCTGAACGCTTTTCAAAAATCAGGTCAAGAGCGTGCTTGTATTTATTATAGATTTCTTGACAAAATTCTCCTATTCCTAACTGTGAATCTGACTGTAAATCTGGACAATTTTCAAAAATCAGGTCAAGAGCGTTCTTGTGTTTAGCATAGATTTTTTGACAAAGTACTATTTCAAAATTACTCACAATATGTTTCCTAATTAATATAGAGTAATGATTAATTAAAGTTAGAACATTTGTACTTAGCTTTGATTTATAATTTGTATAGATAGTATCCAATATTTCCGCAATTTTTGAATAGTTATAAACTCTCCAACTTTCGTTTGCTACTTCATCAGTTGCTTCAATTCCTTTAGGATTCAAATAAACTAAAATCTTTTTATAATCTTCTTCATAATGCTCTTCAACATCATATTGATATCCTAAAAGTTGTCCTGAAAAATCACTAGAATCAATTTTATTTTCTATCACACACACTAATTTATTGCTGGGAGAATGGATAAAAATATCCATATTTTGCCATTCGCGTCTAACTTCTGCATCTGTTAAATCAGCCATTTCTATATCAAAAGAGCTAATTTTTTTATATTCTTCATCTATATTTTCATCACTTTCCAGTAAAACTCCCTTCAAAAAACGTTTGAGAAATATATCACCAAGTCTGTGGTTTTGAGAGGGGTTTAATAAAAATGCGAGAAAATTTGAATGCATAATTTCTCGTCTAACTACACCAATAGCTTCAAAAATATTAACTTCTGTAAATTGGGCTTCTAATTCTTCTAATTCTTGATTATCAGCAATAAACTTTTCTAGTAATTCTCTTTGTTCTGCTGTAGTTAATGTCATTGCTATTAAGTTTGTAGTTGTAATATGTATAATAGTCATTAACTCAGCAGCAATAAGCTTAAACAATTAGACTAAAGTAGTATTTTAGTATACTGAACCTAAATTAATAGCAGCATCAGATATCAATCAGGAAGCGATTATTTATGAACCTCAAATCTGGAATCAAATTACATCAAGCCAATAAAGAGCAAATTCCTTTAACAGCAATGCATCAAAAAATTGATGTTGGTGTGAAACTGGCTATTGCTAAAGCTATTGAAAAACACCGCAAGTTAGGCGAGGCGATTAGCATTTGGCAAGATGGTCAAGTTGTAACTTTAACTCCTGAACAAATTCTTCCTATTAACTTAGACCATTAAATATTGGTTATCTTTTCTATTTTTGATAAACGCTATTTTTCAGGTAATAGCATTGCGTTGATGTGAGTAAAGATTCTGTCTAATTCTCCAATTGCTTCTAGTTCTAAAATTTCTTCGGTTGTTAGTAAATCGGCTTTTTTCCGGTTTAAAAGTTCTTCCATACGGTTTTGTAGTTCGTCTGTAAATTTGAACAGATGGAAGTTATATACTTTTTCAATTTTTATATGACCAAGTAGTGATGAGGGTTTGTTAATAACTGCGGTCATGGTTGAGTAATGTTTGGTTTTAGTGTTACTATATATTGTAATAATTTTGGCAATGAATAGCAATTACTCAAATTTTAATTGATTTAATTATTGGGTAGGATGTTGTTATGACTACCACGCTGGAAGCAAAAATTAGTTTAACTGAATTTTTAAAACTACCGGAAACTAAACCGGCTAGTGAATTTATTGATGGTCGCATTTATCAAAAGCCGATGCCAAAGGGAAAGCATTCACGGTTACAATCAAAGTTATGTAATACTGTTAATGAAGTGGGAGAAGGGGAAAAGGTAGCTTTGGCTTTTACTGAGTTGCGGTGTACTTTTGGGGGTCGTTCGATTGTTCCTGATGTGGTTGTTTTTGAGTGGGAAAGAGTTGTTTTTGATGAAGATGGGGAAATTGCTGATAGTTTTTTGGTTTGTCCTGATTGGGTAATTGAGATTTTTTCACCTGAACAAAGTTCTACTAAAGTGATTAGAAATATTCTGCATTTTCTAAAATATGGTTGTAAGTTGGGATGGTTGATTGACCCGGAGGAAAGTGTGATTTTGGTGTTTTTACCTCATCAGGAAATTTTAGAGTTGGTTGGGGAGGAATGTTTACCTGTGCCGGATTTTATTAAGTTAAATTTAACGGTTTCGGATGTGTTTAATTGGTTGAAACCTGTGAAATTAATCTGAAAATTTATGGTTGTGTTATATCAGGTGGGCATTTTTAAAGATATTTCGCTTTGATTTATTTAATCAAGAAATGCCCACCCTACGAACTGATTTTATTGTAAACAGCGTATTGCTTCTAGGAGTCCTCTGGCTTTATTTAGTGTTTCTTCGTATTCTTTTTGGGGGTCGGAGTCTGCGACTAAACCGGCTCCGGCTTGGACTGTGAGAGTGTTGTTCTGCAATACCATAGTCCGAATAGCGATCGCACTATTTAATTGTCCCTCAAAGTCATAATAACCGTAGACTCCCGAATATACCCCCCGACGGCTGGGTTCTAATTCGTGTATAATCTCCATTGCTCTGATTTTTGGTGCACCGCTAACTGTACCAGCCGGAAAACACGCTTTTAACAAATCCCAAGCATCTTTATCTGGAGATAATTTCCCAATCACGTTACTAACTATATGCATCACATGAGAGTAACGTTCAATTACCATTAATTCATCAACTTTTACCGTTCCGCTTTGACAAACCCGCCCTAAGTCATTACGCCCTAAATCAACTAACATCACGTGTTCGGCGATTTCTTTGGGGTCATTGAGTAAATCTTCTGCTAAAAGCAAATCTTCCTGGGGGGTTTTCCCTCTGGGTCTTGTTCCGGCAATGGGACGGACTGTGGCTATTATCTCATCATTAGGAGAGGTTTCTGCTTTGACCATTACCTCTGGACTAGAACCGATAATTTGCCAGTCTTTAAAGTTAAAGAATGCCATATAAGGCGAGGGATTAATCTGACGCAGTGAACGATAAAGCGCGAAGGGAGAAGCTGTATATTTGGTTGATAGCTGTTGAGAAATTACAACTTGAAAAATATCACCTGCTTTGATGTATTCCTTGGCTTTTTGGACACTGGCACAAAAATCTTGCGGGGTGAAGTTACTTGTATATTTGTAGTCCGATGACCCTTTATCTTTATTTTTTGCATCTTCCCAGTTTAATTTTGTTTTCTGGGGTGAAATGGGTAGAGATAACTTTGTGATAACCTGGAAAATACGTGCAATAGCCTGTTTATAAGCAGCGTCTAAGGTTACATTTGGATCACGTAAATCAGCATAGGCGATCGTCCAGATTTTTCGCTTTACCTGGTCAAATACTAACAGGTGGTCTACTTGCATCCACAAACCATCCGGGATATTTCTCTCATCTGCTGGATGAATGGGTACACGTGGTTCAATCCAGCGAATTAGTTCATAACCCCAAAAACCAAATAAGCCACCAATACCAGAAGGGAGTTGTGGTAAATGGACTGGTTTATAAGATGCCAGACATTCGGCTAAAGCGGTAAAAGGGTTGCCAATAAACTCGACTTCAGAACCATCACGGTATGTTTGGACAGTTTTTTCATCCCTAGCTTCTAAAATCCATAAGGGATCACAACCTAATAAACTATAACGGCCGATTTTTTCCCCACCTTCTACGGATTCTAATAAAAAGCTGTAGGGTTGGTCAGCACAAACCTTATACCAAGCAGAGACAGGAGTATCTAAGTCTGCTATCCATTCTTTATATACAGGTATAAAGTTACCTTGTGTAGCTAATTCTTTAAACTGTTGAAAGTCAGGAAAAACCATAGGTAAGGAAAAATTAAAAGTTAAAAATACAACTAAAAAGCAGAAGGTAGGAGCAAGATAACTTTATATTATAGGTTTAGGGTGTTAATTAGGCAATTTAAAATCTAACATCAAATGGCGATCGCTCAAAAAGCAGCCTAGAGCAAGGAGGCAGGGGAGCAGGGGGGCAGGGAGCAGGGGGGAAATAAGAATTAATTTCTATTAACCTATTGCCTATTGGCTGTTCCCTTACACCATGTAGGAAATTAATTTTGCACAATTGCTATTTTACCCTTGTCTAGCTGGATAGTTGTTTCCGCTATGCTGCACTAGAGCTAAAAGACCTGCTCACTGAGTGCCAAGTTCTGAGGTTGGATTTTTCCCCAGAACCCAGCACTCATACAGTCATTAATTAAACGTCGTGAGTAGCTTTACCGCTAAATTTTAGCTGTGCAGGACTGGGGTTTTGTCCAATTCTGCGGGGTACATGACGCACTTTCTCCCGTCCTTGGTTGACTTTTTCTGGGAAAACGCCATCAGCAGGATGAATGAAAGTGGTTTCACCGTTGGGGAGGATGCGGTAAATCTTGTAATTGGTGATTTTGAATTTCCGCAATTGACTGCCCAAAGCAATACCATGTTCCTTGCGAGCTAAATACAGCAAGTTGTCGCCTTGTCTCATGACCGCAGCGCCACCAGTAGGCATTTCAAACACTTGCTCCTTGGGGCTATTCCAAGTTATAGCGTACTTTTCTTCTTCTTGTGCTTTCTTGAGCAGGCCGCCGGTGCTGCCGCCGAAGATGGGAGTTTGTCCAGAAAGTGTCTCTGCCATAAAGGAGCTCTCTCAATGTTTTTAGGGCATAGTAACACCGTAGCGTGAATTATATTGCGATCGCGTTATAGACTGTAACAGTTCTTATTTTGATAGTGAGTATAAGTTGCTATTGAGGGAACGGGGAATAGTCATTAGTCATTAGGGAACAGGGAACAGGGAACAGGGAACAGGGAACAGGCAATAGGCAATAGGCAACAGGGAACAGGCAATAGGCAATAGGCAATAGGCAACAGGCAATAGGTTAATAGAAATTAATTCTTATTTCCCCCCTGCTCCCCTGCCCCCTAGCTGCCCTGGACGATGGGAATAGTAAAATGAAATTGACTGCCTTGGTCTTTACCAGAAGATTCAGCCCAAATTACCCCGCCCCAACCCGTTACAATCTGTCTACATATCGCTAGACCTAAACCTGTTCCTCCTGTAGTTCTTCTTAATGCTCCTTCTTCCTGATAAAATCTATCAAATACTATTTCTAAACGCTTCGGCTCAATTCCCCGACCAGTATCAACCACCGTTACCTCTACTTTGTCGCCGATTTGACTGGCTTTGATGATAATTTCTCCTTGGGGTGGAGTAAATTTACGGGAATTATCTATGAGTTTTGCTAATACTTCTACCAACCAATCACCATCAGCCCTGACTAGAGGTAAGTTTTGGGAAATTTCGGTTCTGATTTTTGGCGGTTTTTCTTCGCTGGAACGGGTACGTAAGCGAGTTAAGGCTAAATCAATACATTCTTCTAAGGTTAGAGATTCGGGATGCCATTCTACTCTTCCGCTTTCTAGGTTGGAAAGGGTGAGAAAGTCTTGCACTAGCTTCCGCATTCTTTCGGAGTCAGATAGTGCCGTATCTAACATTATTTGCCTTAATTCTAAAGGCATATCTGGTTCACTGGCCAGACTTTCCAAACAAACTTGAATGGTTGATAATGGGGTGCGGAGTTCATGACCGGTAATAGCAATTAAATTGCGGCGGGTGCGGTCAAGGGCTTCTAACTGTTGGTTTAACTCTTCTAAATTGGCATAGGATTCGGCTTGAATTAAAGCTGCACCAATTTGAGTGGCGATCGCTTTGACTAAATCCAATTCTCCCGCTTGCCACTCACGGGGACGTTGACCACAATAGTGCAATTCTACTATACCCAATAGCCGCCCTTGTGATAACACTGGCTCCATTAACCAGGAACGAATGCCAAATTTTTGGATCATTGACGACAACAGAGGAGAACTGGTAACACGGTAGTCAATTAATGTATCAGAAACGCATACACCCTCGCTGTGTTTAGTAATTTCTTGAAATAGAGAATTTTTTTCTAATTCCCAAGTGTTACCATGAACGGAAATTACACCAGGTCTTAAAAATTCATGCTCAATTACTGCTTGGGTTTCTGAGATTTGAGCACGATAAATTAAACAACGACAAGCCCCTAAATGTTCCCCTAATTCCTGTGCTGCTATTTGTAGAACTTGATGGGGGTCAAGCGATCGCCTAATTGCCGTACTAATCGAATTAACCAAACGTTCCTTGCGAGCTTGGACAGCAATAGAACGATAAGCTTTATGTAGTTTATACTGACTCGCCTGTAAATAAGTGACTAATCGCTGCACAAAAGGGTCAGTATCAATATCACAAGCGTATTGATTGCCTAATTCTAACCCAGACTTAGCTTCCCCAATCCCAAACCGCAACTTAGCTTCCTTGATTTTTGACTCTAAATCAGGTCTGTACACCAAAATCCTATCTAGCAACAATTCGGCTGCTTTGAGACTGACACCCCTTTCTGATGTCCAAATTCCCTCAAATCTCCTGGCTGTATCCATATCTAGACTAGGAATTTCTGGTAATTCCTGTTGTTTGCTCAAAGAACCTAAATGTTCTCGACACACCAAACAAGTAGCATAATTATCCGCAATTACCACTAAGTGCCACTCTTGACTTAAAGCATCACTTGGCTCAAAAGCTACTTTTTCATAGTAGTCTGAACTATTCTTAAAATCTGTTTCTGGGGCAGATAACACGTATATTTGGTTACTTCGTTGGGAAAGACGCTGATAGCGGTGTGCTTCTTGACGGTAAAATCGCTCTCGTTGAAAACTGGCAATAATCAGGGGTTGGTCTATTGTAGCCGCTAAAACCTGATCTTCCATCGCGTGGGAGAGCGCTGTTAGTGAAGCCTTGAAGTATAACTGGAGTCGCAGGTGGGAAAGTGACTGTAGCAAATCACTCAGCACAGAAGTTGAAATGCTCATGAATATCTTTTTAAAAGCCCAATCTAGACAAGATCCAGGTAACAGTTGCAATTGTACAAATTACAACTACTTTTCAACTCAAATGGACAACTGCAAAATGTAAAGAATGTTGAAGGGGGCAGGGGGTAGGGGAGGCAGGAGGCAGGAGGCAGGAGGCAGGAGGCAGGAGGCAGGGGAAAAAAGAGGATTTTAGATTTTGAATTTATGATTTCCTCATCATCCTCATACTATTTCACCCCTAACCTCATCAAATTAGTCTTAATCCTTCCCCCTTGCTCCCTGCCCCCACCCCCCTTATCTTCCTCGTCATCGGGTTATTTTCTGCCGCAAGTTAGATGTCAACATAAACAATACTATTTTAAAATCGCCTCTCGTTGAGAATTTTCCCTATCCAGCTAGTCTGAAATATTCAGTACAAAATAAATCAGTGGAAAATCCTTTGTTTTCAAGCTTGACTTGGGAATGATAACACATCAAACTAATAAGAATTTATTATTTATCAATTTAACGCCTGCTCATTGTCTGCCCAGATGAAGAGCTAGATTTTAGCTCTCATGGCGTAAGTCTGCTTTTAAAAACATCCTTTGACCAAAATTAGGGCACGGGAAAGGGGGAAATCAGAAACATTACATTGACATACTCCCCACCCTAAAAGTGCGGAGATTCTGGGTTCAAACAACAGTTGCAGTTTCATACCGTCTTACACTATCTCGCCCGACAGACAATGCCCTGCCTGTTTCCACTACTCTATCAAAAAGCCGTCCTCAAAGGACGGGGCTTTAAACCC
>DATGXB010000036.1:0-4865 GCA_035299225.1 Nostocaceae cyanobacterium
GGGTTTAAAGCCCCGTCCTTTGAGGACGGCTTTTTGATAGAGTAGTGGAAACAGGCAGGGCATTGTCTGTCGGGCGAGATAGTGTAAGACGGTATGAAACTGCAACTGTTGTTTGAACCCAGAATCTCCGCACTTTTAGGGCGGGGAGTATGTCAAAAAAGACTGCCACTGACTGAAGCTGAAGTGATAAACTCCCATGAGCGATCAAAATCCCTATGAAAAACTTGGGGTATCAGAAGATGCTAGCTTCGAGGAAATTCAGGATGCTCGCAATCGCCTATTGGAGCAACATAGTGGTGATGGCAAGGTTCTAGAAGTGCTTGAGGCGGCTTATGATGCGATTCTGATGGAGCGTCTGAGGATGCGCCAAGAAGGTAGGATTAAAGTACCTGAAAGGATTCGCTTTCCAGAACTGCGGACGCAATCTCCACCACCAGAAAGCTCCCTACCACGTGAACAGCCTCCTGTATGGCTGCAACGAATTTGGGATCAACCAACAACAGCAGATTTATTGCTACCAGCAGCCTGGTATCTTGGTTTAAGTGCAATCAGTCTATTTTACCCTGCTGGCGGTGATCAGGTTTTACAACTGGCATTGCTGGTTGGGATAGTAGTTAATGTTTACTTTCTCAATCGTAAAGAAGGTAGATTTGCTCGATCTGTGTTGTTCACGCTAGTTAGCTTGATTGTAGGCTTGGTAATTGGAGCGATAGTTGCTAACTGGTTACCATTAAGACCCTATTTAACAGAAAATCAGTTTTCGACGGTACTAACGTTTATTTTGATGTGGTTGGTAAGTAGCTTTTTGCGTTAGTAATGATTTGATATTTGGTAATGGGTAAAAGGTAATGGGCTGATTATCCATTACCATCATTATTACCCGAAATGTTAAGATTTAATTAAGAAAGAATTATCTCTACAGCAGCTTGCAGATCCTTGACAATTAGATCAGGTTGATAAAGTTCTAATTTTTGCCGATCGCGTATTCCTGACTCTACAGCAATCACTTTAATGTTGTGCTTTTTAGCTGCGGCAATATCGGCTTCTGTATCTCCTACCATCCAGATATCGGCTGCGGGTGGTAGTTCTTGTAATGCTTTAGCCATTAGTAGGGGCTTATCTTCCACATCACGGGTTTTGACGTAAGTGTTACTGAGACAGTAGCGTTTATTAGTGGAAAAGAACCGCCCTAGATGATATTGTTCAAAGGCGTAATCTAGTTCACTAACTCGTCGCATGGTCATTACTACTAAATCAAGTCCCGCTTGTTGTATTTGGGTTAAAGCTGCGATCGCACCAGGGACAACAGTATCATACTGAAAAAAAGGATGTGTATGTACAGTTTTTTTCCGCAGTTGAGAAAACTTTTCCGCTTGATCTAGTTCTAACCCCGACAGCAAGCCAATTTTGGTTTCTGGAGTTTGCAGCCGCTTTAACTGCCAAAATTCCGCTTTAGGAAGTTCTGTTACAGCTTGATTAGGATGGCGGGTTTGTTCCAAGCAGAATTGATAAGCTCGATAATATCGCTCGGAAACATCCATAATTGGGCCGTCAAAGTCTGTGATCAGTCTCAGCATGGGCAAGGAGTGTTAAGTTTTATGAATATTATCCCAAGGTGGCAGGTTTTAGGGAATCATCCAGCCTTAATAAGTGGCCATTGGGTGCGGAGTGCGGGAGAATTTTGGATTTTGGATTAATAACTTCCTCATTCTTCTCATCTCCCTTTTCCTCCCTTTCTCCCCCTGCTAGAAAGCTCCCTGCTCCCCTGCCTCTTCCCCCTGCCTCCTGCCTCCTGCCTCCTGCCTACTAATACCCCGCTTAATCTGTTCCCGTTCAATGGCTGCAAATAAGGCGCGAAAATTGCCTTCACCAAAACCGACTGCTTGGGCGCGACGTTCAATAAACTCAAAGAAAAAGGTAGGAATACCAAAAATAGGTTGTGTAAAGATTTGTAAAAGTAACGCTCCGCAGGGTGCATCATCTTGCCAGTCTACAAGAATTTGCTGTTGAGCGATCGCTTTTAGTTCCTCCACAGACAAAGGTAAACCGGGACGCTGTTGTAGGAAAGAGTAGTAGTTAGGGGGAGTAGACAGAAAAGAAAGACCAGCAGCGCGTAAACAGGAGATAGCCTGCACCAGATGAGCAGTTTTTAAAGCGATATGCTGAATACCAGCGCCGCGATTGACATCTAGAAATTCTTGAATTTGGGAATTATGGGAAGCAGGTTCATTAATAGGTAACTGTACTTGACCATTAGCAGAGACTAGGACTTGACTAGAGAGAGAAGAGCGATCGCTTTGAATATTAAACTTTTGTTGCGGTTGAAAATCAAAAATATCCTTATACCAACCCACAGCCCTGTTTAAATCACCCACAGGCACATTTAAAACTATATGATCTATATCAGTAAAAATTCTCTCATTCACCACTGATAACCCTTGAGTTACCATCCCTCCTTCAATTAAAGTATGACTCAACCCACCCCAAGCAGCAATTTGACTGCATTTTCTCCCACCCACAGCACCCACAGCTTGTAAAATCCTCACCCCATTTTTTCTAGCCCTAGCTGTCAACCCCTCCACATCAGCCACAGCAAAAGCCAAATCAGCCACACCAGGCGGATGCTGACGTAAAAACTCAGCCACAGGGCTACTAGATAATAAAGGCGAAGAAATTAAAAAGCAGATACCACCACTTTTTACTATTTCCGTCCTAGTGTGCAAAAATTTCTCATCAGCAGACAACCAAGGAAAAACCCCCCCAGTCATCACCTCAAACCCCAAACAATCAACAAACCAATCTCGCCACCGTTGGGCATTCTCTACATAGAAGTGAACGTGATCAATTTGCAGCATAACCCAAAAATCTAGCATCACCACTTCTATATTTATGAATTATCCCTAGTTTTGCTAGGTTAACATTGGTTTTTTCCGCCAAAACCCTTAATTTAAAAGAACAAATGGCTATCCGGTTGGATATTAATTTCCATCGGTACAGCTTGAGGTTCCATAGATAAAGCGTAGAAAATCGCATTAGCCGCAGTTGCACAACTGAGCATTTTAGTTCTATCTACCTTTAAACTTACATTGTCCCAAAACGGAGAATCAACACCACCAAAATAAAACAGCGTAAACTTAACCCCAAATCGCTTTAACTCCTCCGCCATACACTTACTAAAACCCACAACCCCAAACTTAGCCGCCGAATAAGCCGCAGCCATCGCCATCGAATGTTTACCCAAAACTCCCACCACATTACAAATATGACCAGATTTGCGTTTTTGCATCTCCTGGGCTGCTGCTTGAGTAGTATAAAAACTACCTTTTAAATTGACATCTAACATTCGTTCTAAATCTGCTGCTTCTATACTGCTGTAGGGTTTGAGAATACCCGCACCAGCCGCATTAACTAAAACATCAATTTGTCCAAACTCCGTTATAGTCTTTTGAATTAAAGCTTGTACTTGTTGAGGTTGAGTAACATCTGTAGGTATTGTTAATACATTCCCCCCTAACTCACTGGCTAACGTCGTTAAACGTCCACTATCTCTTGCTGCTAAAACTAACCTCGCACCAGTAGGAGAAAGTAAACGAGTTAAAGCCGAACCAATACCACCAGTAGCACCCACTACAACAATAACTTTATCTTGCATAGTCTTATTTACATTTCTTTACAAACTCTCATAATCATACAGCATCAGCGAAACTTAAACAAACTCTCTAATATAGCTTTTTAGGTATGTGTAGGGTGGGCATTTTTTGGTAAAACACTGAACAGAAGCGGAAAACCGTAGTCAATGCCCACCTCAGTATTTTTCAAAAATCAAACAGGAATACTATAGCTTTTTAGTCTTGTCAATGAATAATCAATAATAAAATTAGTATTTTTCAAAAATCAAATCGGAATCCTATAGTTATCTAGTTGAAACTGGTAATGGGTAATATTTGATAGGTAATAGGTGAGAAAATTCCTGTTTTCATCCTGTAAATCCTTAAATCCTGGACATCATCTCGACTTCGCTCGATAACCACCTGATTCAGACATTTTCACTAAAGGGCAACTTACGTTTAGCTATACATATAAACTTGTTCGATACACACTTTTAATTAAACTAATATCGCGGTTAGGTTGATTTATTTCTGGTTTTAAACTACAATTACGTTGCAGTAAATTTGTAACTCGCTCATCCTCTTTACCATCAAAAATCAACTGACAAAGAGTATAATTTTTTTCTAACCCAGCAATTAAAGCCTGTTTACCCTTTTCTGTAATATGATTACGTCGTAAATCTAATTTAACTAAAGTAGAAATTTCGGGCAGAATTTGACCAATTATTTCTGCACCAACATCACCCAAATTATTACTTTTTACACCTAAAACTTTAGTTGAAGGACTATAGCCCAAATCCAAATTTATTAAACTTGAATTTGTCTTAATCACCTCTATTAAACCCTTACAACCTGTTACAGTAATTCCATTACTAGCCAATCCCAATTCTACCAAAGTTTGATTTTGTTGTAAAGCTGCTGCTAATTTTAAAACACCAGCATCACCTAAATGATTGACATTTAATAATAATGCTTTAATTTGGGAATTTTTTCTTAATAATTCACCTAATAATTCTGCATCTTCTTCATCAAAATTGTTTCCACCTAAGTATAAACGTTCAACAGTGCGGTTTTCATGAATCAAAACATCAATAATAGCAGCAAGCCCTAATTTACCCAGGGTTAGCGCATCTCAAATCCTATTGACAAAAGGATTACAGCAGAGGGGAAGAATTTGGAACAGATGCGGCTAAAACAGAAAGCATATACTGATCATTCATTGCTGCACGCCTGGATTTTTGTCTAATACTGCGACGA
>DATGXB010000037.1:0-28064 GCA_035299225.1 Nostocaceae cyanobacterium
CAATCCTTTGGCGTTTGGTTCGGACCCCACTTTCTCGGTCGCATCTATCTCGACCTCCATTCCTCTCTCTTCTTCCTCTCCACTCACAACTCCCCATTCTTCCCCAACCTCCCCTCCGCTTCCTCCTTCCTCCTCTCTCGCGTCAGGAAAAAGGGAATAAAAAATATGTAGAGATTCCTATAGAGTTTACGGTTAACCGTAAACTTTATAGGAACTATTGATATCTGCATTGCTACAACCAATGGAAATTTCCTATAGTCTAAACATCGTTTTAATCCTTTACTACTCCCGTCGCCACCAACAATCAGTGACTTTCAACACCGGACATACCTTCTAGTAACTCTAAGCCTTTCATTCATACTGCGGTTGTTGTACACAAATCTAAGCTGATGGATTTGGATAATCTGCACATAAATCCGTAGGATAAATTGTACAACTTTTTTATTTATTTTCCAACTTTTTTATTCTCCACAGAATTAAGCATCTCAGGAATAGCTATTGTCAGATTTAAAACGCAATCCTCTGCTACATTCTCCAAAGAAGCGGCTTTTAATTGTTCCATACCTTGAGCTAAAATATCGGCAACTGCACCGGCTTGATTTTTTAATTGGTCGAAAACCCCTAGAATGGTTTCTGTTGATTTTTTGGCTGCTTTATTACCTTGTTTGTTCAAGGCATTGCCAATGGCTTCCAACTTTTGCACATTGGCTTCATTTGAAACTAATTTTAATAATTTTTGGGATTTAACTAATCGTTTTCTTATCTGTGCAATAAGTTCTAATCTTTGTAATTCCTGCTCCCTATTGCCCTCAGTCATTAAATTAAATAAACTCATTTGCCCAGTCTGAGCATCCTGAATATTTTTAATAATTTCATTCAAAGCTTCAGAGGAAACCTTTTTATCCTTGATGGATGTCCAAATTTCTAGCTGTTCCCTACTACCCAACCCCCCTAAAATAACTCCATGTTCCAGGTCTAATTGACCTTGCACTACTCGGTCAAAGAGAAAATCTGCCAAGTTAGAGATTGCAAATCCGTCCTTTATCATTTTAAGGTTTGAATTAATTCCAAACTCTTTCAATCTTTGCACTCCATAACCAGAGTCCCGGAGGAATTTACCTGCATCTATAGCAGTACCATTATTTTCTGCCATATTTGTTAAAGCCCCAATCCACCGAGCTTCTTTTGCTGTCTGCACTTCAATATATCTACAGAGAAGTTTCTCTACCCCTAATTCTATGGCTTTTAGAACCCGATTATGTCCATTGACCACAAATATCTTATTATTTAATTTATCGCGCCAAACCAATATTATCCCAGCTAAATACTCATTCCATTTTCCCACACCAGAGAGGCTTCCCGTACTTCCCTTCTTATTGCAAACTATTTTGTATTGGAATACTTTTGGTTCTAATGTTAAAGCTTCCACCTTAATCTCTTCTATCATATATACCCTCGTTGTTGCCAAACTTATTCATAATTACATATTAGCTTCCCAAAGCCTTGGTGGTCAATGTTTAAAGACTATTTTCTTATGTTGACATTGCGGGAATCCGTAGATATCATAAAAGTAAACGACATGGAATAATCTAATGGATACACCAATCAGAAAACTTGAAGAGTTAATTAATGAAACAGAAGGCCGTGCAGGCGATCTGCATTCCCCAACGAAAAAGGTGAGCTTCTCTCAAGAATTGAATACAAAAGGGTGGATGGACAACCTGTGATTAAGTATGTGTTTTTTAAAGATGTTATTTAATTCCTTTCTACAGTAATTCTAGTCATCTAAACATGAATTAGGAGATTTTGAGCCATCAGGCATTATTGTTGTACTGCATACAAAAGCTTGATCTATATTCACACCTCTTATATCTGCACCCTTTAAATTAGCACCTTTGAAATTAGCAGCTTGAACATTAGTTGTTAATTTATATCCTGTTTCGTGTCTTCTTACAAAAGTTGTATTAAGATTAGTATCTATCATAATGGAATTTTCTAAATTAGCTGACATCATATTAACTCCTCTAATATCAGAGCCAGTTAAATCTGTATTCTTCATATTTGCATATTGTAAATCTGTACCTCTTAGGTTATTGGAATCAAAACTAATCTTTCTCAAAATACTACCTTCTAAATTAGCATTATTCAGACTAGAATTATGCATTTTAGACCTTTCTAAGTTTACTCTTACTAAAGAAGCAATGGGCAAATGAGAATCATTAAGTTCAGCATAGCTAAGATTAGCACCATCTAGATTTGCTCCTACTAAATAAGCCCTATTTAATTTAACTTTGGTTAAATTAGCACCTTGTAAGTTTGCTCCTTCTAAATTAACATCATTCAAATCTGCTGACTGCAAATCTACTCCACTTAGATCACATCTAATACAGACTTTAGTTTTTAAAAGTTTTTTAATTGTTTCTGATTTATTGGTTGTAGCTTGTGAATCTTCTCCACTCGATAACTTTGCCCGTACCAAAATTTTATTAGTAGAAGTATCTATTCTCTCAATAATAGCTAAAAATATTAACAAAAATTGAGTATTATCCCTTGTTACTATTTTTAAATAACCACTACGATTTCCTATATCATTCTCTGATTCCATTGCGTAAGTGAGATAAATTTCTGCATACTGAAAATTTTTACCTTCATTAGACCCCCAAGTTCTAAAATTTTTGGCAAATATGTTTTGAAAAGGTATTTTTGTTTCTGAAACTATGTTGTTATCTTGAAGCATTTGCACTAAGAAATATCCTTTATTGATTTGAATTTTACATTTTTTTCTTTCATCTTTAACAAAGTGAGTTGTACATTGATATTCATTTCCACTCTCTAGCTGCAAATCTTCTTCTCTAGTTTCTGCAAAGGTCAGATTTGTTAAGGATGATGGCAATATGACCAGTGTTGCAGTCAAAAAACCAAATACTCCTTTGATGAGAGATAATACTTTCATTAGAGATTTCCTTTTGATTACAGGTGTAATAAACGTCACAATTTGTTTAAACTTGTATTTTTGTGACTAGAACAAATAGTCTGTAATTACTACAAACAATACATATATTAGCACATAAACAATAGCGATCTCTCCCCTGTAATTTTCCTTAAAAACATATAGTAGTCTTGTACTCTAAACTTAATTTGGAGTTAAGCCAGGATCTCGGCTCAATCCCAACGCCTACCTTCCTTACGGGATGCTCCTCGAACGGTGATGGCGAAACGCCCACCGTAGGTGATCGCATAACTTCCACTTTATAAATATTGACGCAACATTTTCTTAAGGGAAATTTTAGATACTATCGTCCATCCAGCTACAATCAGGACAATCCCAATGTATGCGGGTAGAGTCAGGGGTAAAGAAATAATTGCACTTGGGACAGACCCCAGTAAATATGGGATGAGTGTCAAGTAGTTCTAGTTGTTGTTCTGTTGTCAGTAATCTGTCTGGCTGTAGTATTAATTCACCATTGTAATAGCTTGCTCCTTCTGGTTCCCACAGTTCCAAGGGTTCAGCATTTGGGTTTTCCCGAAAGTCGGGACATTCATCAATATCTACCCCCTGCGGGTGAACAGCACAAACAAAATATGGGTTATGTCCATAGAGAAGGCAGCGATCGCAATCTGGGATTTTCGGCATAATTTCATTAATCTCCCAAGAATAAACAGCAGCCGCAGCGCAAATGATCTAAATTGGGAAAAGGCATGAATAGAATTAAGTGGCTAATAATCATATTAATAAGTTTGTATTGTTTTTATTGGCTAAGAGCAAAGAAAATTATCAATATAGTAGATGTGATGCCAGGGCATAGTCCCCAAATATTAGAAGATGTTAGCTTGGGAATTATACAGTGTCGTTGGTTTCCAAATAGACATCATTGTAAAAATAGATAATTGCAGTCAAAAATTAAGCAGCAGATAATCTCATTAATAAGCGATCGCTTCTATTGGGTATCTCCTTAATTTTCCCCTAAGAATTTACAGTTAATTCTTGTAATAAAGCTAAATTAATCCTCTCAGCTTCTTCGCCAGATGCTTCTTGTAGTTTGAAAGTTGCAGCTACTTGATATTGAATTTCTAGAGGAAGAGACTCGAATTTTTCAACATTCAAAATTATGATGCGACAAACGGGATAGGGCATAAAATCATTAAATGGCTGCATTCCTGATTGAATAAGTAGCCGTGATAATGCAGTCAAAGGATGGCTGATTTTTTGGTTATCTTGTGAGTGATTAATTTCCGAACACATATAACCACAGAACCAAGCCAAAGTGTCAGTATCTAATTGCCTAACAATTTCTTGTAGTTGGTCAATACTAACAGGTAAAGTGTCAAAAATAGGATCTAGTTTTTCCGGACTGCGCTGCTGACAATATTGCAATATTGCCTCAACAATATTATTCATTTGAAGATTAGCAGGTTTTTTATTCAGTAATTATTTCCGTCATTTTAACAGCAATGCCAATCTAAGCAGTGTTTATTTACAATTTATTATCTAACATCGTTTAGTAGTTTTGTACTTGGGTTTTGATTACTGGTTCATTTTCCCCTAAGAATTAATAGTAAAGATGTACTCAAAATAGTTACGTTTTATTAAGCCGCATCTCCTAAAAGGCAGAGAATCTATTGTTAGTATATTGTTACTATATAACATATTATACTTTATTGCCTTGTATTAATAAGTATATGCACAGTATTATAGCTAGTGAATAAGTAATTGTTTTTGATTTCCCCTAAGAAAATTTTGCGTATAAATTAGGGGGAATAATATAAATACATAAATGGTATGAGTACATCCGCTTAAGATTGAAAATTAATACCTACGTGGTTTTACCATGTAGTATCCATAGAGAGTTACATTTTTTTTGGAGAAAAGTAATAGATTTTTCTATGGATAAAACCTTGATACTGAATCGTAGTTGTGATTATCTATAACTCAGATGATTAATCATTTGAGTAAAACATGGCAGTACAAAGGCTACTCAAGCTCAAACAGCCGCAAATTGGCCAATTGATTCGAGATATCCGCACCTTGATGGAATTGTCACAAGAGCAGTTTGCAAATGTGCTTGGTGTAGCTTTACCTACTGTGAGCCGTTGGGAGAATAAGCGATCGCAGCCGTCGCCCTTGGCGATGGAAAAGATACAGCAAAAGTTAGAGGAGATGGGGTCCAAGGGTAAAGATTTGCGGTGCAAATACTGCGGTGAGTAAATTGTAAAACTTGGGGTAAAAATTGGGGTTTAAAATGCCAGCACGATTACTACAACTTGATGATTTATGCACAATCACCAGCCCGGAGAAAATAGCAGTTTTGTTCAAAAGACTAGGCTATAACACTGCTGTTGAATCTGTGGATGTTGCGGACTTAGAATTACCTTCCCGTAGTGCTGAGGCAATTTATCACTCCTATCTAATTGCTAATCAGAGTAATGAACTACAAGTTTTACTATTTCACCTCAAAGATAATGAATGGACTTCTCCTAGTGTTGCTAGTGGCCGAATGAAGTCCATAGCAAATAGTATTTGCCAGCGCCCAAATAAGTTTTTATTGCTGGGAACTAAGGATTACAACCAATTGATGTTGGTTAATCCCCGCAAGATTTTTGATCAAGATAGTATGACTACTAAGTTCGGAATCAGAAAACTACTGATTGACCGGACTAATCCCACTAACTACGACCGCGACCGATTAGAAGCAATTTCTGCCTATAATAAAACTCCCCAGGAGTTATACACTGCCCAATATGAAGCTTTTGATGTTGATAGGTTAACTAAGGGCTTTTACCGGGGCTACAAGGAATTATTTGAACGAGTCCAAACAGTTATCAGACATTATAATAACCACCCCTATTTTACAGATCCGAGTCGTTTACACCAATTTTCACAGCGTCTATTAGGACGGGTGATGTTTTTGTATTTCCTCCAGAAAAAGGAATTTTTAGCAGGCGACAATCAATTTTTGACTAGGCAGTATAAGCAATTAAGACTAGACCCAGAAGATACAGATTATTATGCCCAACTGTTAGAACCATTGTTTTTTGACACCCTAAACAAAGAACGTGAAAATTTTACCTCTGAGTGGGGTTCAATTCCTTATCTCAACGGTGGCTTATTTGATCGTGATTATGGACAGGATATAAAGGATGCAGCGGGTAGAGAAACACCTGCTTATATTGAGTTACCTAATTCCTTATTTGACCCCAGTGGAGAAAATAGTATTTTGGGCTTTTTTAATAGCTACAACTTTACTGTGGCTGAGAATGTAGCAGGAGATGAAGATGTAGCTGTTGACCCGGAAATGCTAGGTAAAGTTTTTGAAAATATGTTGGCTGCTGAGGAGAGGGGACATTCAGGAACATTCTACACTCCACGAGGTATAGTGCAGTTTATGTGTGTGGAGGTGTTAAGCCGTTATCTGGCAGACTTCACAGGCATGAGTGTAGAGGCTATTAGAAATTTAATAGAACTTGACCCAGATTTACCAGAGAGTGAATTAAGGCAGCTACTAAGTAAGGAACAAACCAAAAAACTGAAACAAGCCTTAAAAGAGGTGAAAATTTTAGATCCGGCGGTGGGTTCTGGTGCTTTTCCCTTGGGTATGATGCAGGTAATAGTTGCACTACGTCAAGTAATAGCCAGAAGGGAAGGTGAACCTATTCGCCGTGGTAGTCTGGCAATGAGCCGATTAAAACGCGACATCATTGCTAAGAATCTCTATGGTGTAGACATTAAACCCGAAGCGATAGAAATCGCCAAACTGCGGATGTGGTTATCGTTGGTGGTGGATATTCCTGATATTGAGGATGTAGAACCCCTGCCAAACCTTGACTATAAGTTAATGTGCGGTGATTCTCTGATTTCTACTATCAATGGTGAAAGGCTAATACCTGACCCTACTAAAGAACAGCAGTTGATGTTGACAGTAACACCAATTCAAATGGCCATTCAACCACTGCTAGAACTGCAACGTCGCTATTTTGATGCCCAAACTGAAGAACGTCACGAGTTGCGATCGCAGATTTTACAAGCTGAGGCTAATGTGTTTCGCACTGCTGTAAATGACCGTCGCCAATATTGGGAAGGTAAACAGCGAGATTTAGAACTTCAGATTAAGGCACTCAAGGGTAAGGTGTCTAAAGCACAGGAAAAGAAAAGAGGTGAAATTGGTAGCAAGTTGATGGAGTTAGATCGGTTTGCTGCTGATGTGGAAAGTGGGGAGCGATCGCTTAATTTCTTCCAATACCATTTGCATTTTAATGATGTTTTCAAAGATAAGGGCGGTTTTGATGTAGTGATTGGGAATCCGCCTTATGTGAGGCAGGAGGCTATTAAGGAACTAAAACCAGCCCTACAAAAAGAATATGACTGTTACACCGGGGTAGCTGACCTCTATGTTTATTTCTATGAGCAAGGATTAAGATTACTAAAAGCTAAAGGATGCTTAGGTTATATTTCTTCTAATAAATGGTTTAAAGCTAATTATGGATCTAATTTACGTAAGCATTTAGCAACTAATTCTCAAATTCATAGCATCACAGATTTTGGCGAATTACCTGTATTTGATGCTGCTACTTTTCCCATGATTTTTATCGCTCAGAACAATAAAGTTAAAGAGCAATCTGTTTTATTTACTCAAGTTAAGTCTTTAGAAGAACCTTATCCTAATGTTTTTACTATTGTAAAAGAACAGGGGCAAGTTTTACCTGAAACCTCTATTCACGAAGATAACTGGAAGTTAACTGACACAAAATCTATTACCTTTATTAATAAAATAGAAATAGCTACTACTGCTTTATTTAAATATGTTGAACATCAAATTTATCGTGGTGTAACAACTGGACTCAACAAGGCATTTATAATTGATGAAAATACTAAAAACAAGTTAATTAACGCAGACAGTAATAGTGTTAAAATTATTAAACCGTTGGTTGTCGGTGATGATATTAGAAAATGGCATATTAGGGATAAAAATAGATGGCTAATTTTTGCTCGTAGAGGGATTGATATAAATGATTATCCTGCAATCCGCTCTTATTTGTCTCAGTGGCGTGAAGATTTAGAACCAAAAAAAACACTTAATCAAATAAAAGGAAGAAAGCCTGGAAATTATAATTGGTATGAAATACAAGATAACACAGCTTATTATCCTTTTTTTGAATCATCTAAAATTGTTTTTCCAGATATTGCTAAAGAACCTCGTTTTACCATTGATAATAAGAATGTCTATATTGAAGCCACAGCTTTTATATTACCTACTAAAAGTTTATATATTTTAGGTATCTTAAATTCTAGTATTATTTGGAAATATTTAACTCATAATGCAGCCGTACTAGGAGATCCCGAAAAAGGTGGACGTTTAAGGCTTAAAAGAATTTATGTTGAAAAAATCCCCATCCCCACAGCCCCCGAAGCAGACCGCCTAGCGATAGAAACCCTAGTCCAAAAATGCCTTGATGCCAAAGATCAAAGTGTGGAGGAATGGGAGGCTGAAATTGATGATAGGGTAGCTCATTTATATGGGCTGACTGCTGAAGAAATGAAGATTATTCAAAATAATTAAACACGAATAATCTAGATTATTTATTTAGCTATTTTACAGGAGGTTAAAAATGTCTCAAGCAAATACAACAATTAATAGTCATATTAAAAGTTACTTAAATTACTATTGTGAACTACCTAATTCTCCTAAATTTGCTATTTTACTTAAAGGGAAATGGGGTTCTGGTAAAACATGGTTCATAAATCAATATCGTGGAAAATTAAAAGCAGCAGGAAAAAAATCTTTATATGTCAGCTTATACGGAGTTTCTAACTATTCAGAAATAGAAGACTCGCTTTTCCAGCAATTACATCCTTTTCGCTCATCTAAAGGAATGGTTATAGCCGGAAAAGTTTTCAAAGGATTTTTAAAAGGTACATTAAAAATTGATTTGAATGATGATGGTAAAGAAGATGGGACATGGAATGTTTCTATTCCAGAAATAAATATCCCTGAAAAATTTAATGATTCTAATTTTAATCTTTTAATATTTGATGATCTAGAGCGTTGTAATATGAACATTGAGGAGATATTGGGATACATTAATAGTTTTGTAGAATCACAAGATTTAAAAGTTGTTATTATTGCAAATGAAGATGAAATAGATACTAAACAAAAAGAATATGGAAGAATAAAAGAAAAACTAATAGGTAAAACTTTTGAAATTCATCCTGATTTTAAAGGCGCATTAAATTATTTTTTAATACAAATAACAAATCAAAAAACAAAAAATTTTGTGTTAAGCAATATTAAGCTTATTCAAATCTTGTTTGTAAATTCGCAATGTAAAAATCTAAGGATACTGAACCAAATAGTTTTAGATTTTGAAAGAATTTTTAATATTCTACCACAGAAAGCATTGAATAAATCTGACTTAGTAAAAGAAATTTTAATTTTATTAACAATTTTTTCAATTGAGATTTCTACTGCCAATCTCAAGCCGCAATATATCAGTAAAATAATGGAAAAATTGGCTAAAGAATTGGTACATAAACAAAATACAGATATTCAGCAAGATACAAATGAAAATCAAAATAAAGATAATATTTTATTTAAACAAATCTTTGATAAATATAACAATATATATCCTATTAATTTCTTCAACTCTACTGAGTTCTTTCCTGGGTTATCATGGTGGGAAATTTTTTTTGATAAAGGTATTGTAGATGAAGATACTTTAGAAAAAGTAATGCTAACTAGCAAATATTTTCAAGATGAAAATACAGCTAATTGGTTGAAATTATGGCGCTACAGTCAACATACAGACGAAATATTTAAAAAAATACTTTCTACTGTTGAATTAGAATATAAAGATAGAAGTTTTGAAGACATTGGAATAATTAAACATATTACTGGATTATTTTTACTATTTTCCGAAGCTGGAGTATACAATAAAAGTAAGCCAGATATTATTAATGAAGCAAAAAAATATATTGATGAATTAAAGCAGTCTGGTCAGCTAGATACAAAATACAGTGATGATTCATTTGGTGGTTATAAGGGACTTGCTTTTCAATCCAAAGATTCTCAGGAATTTAAAGATTTTGAGAATTATATTAGTCAATGCCAAAAAGATGTAATGCTTCAAAATATGCCTAATGAAGCAAGGAAATTATTAAACGTCATGCAGGATAATATTTATAGTTTTTGTTCGATCATTTGTTTGACTGATTCAGGGCATTTAGATAATGAACAAGAAAGATATTATAATTTTCCTATTTTACAATATTTATCACCAGAAGAATTTTTTAAAACAGTTTTAATGCTTTCTTATAAAGATATATCTTATATATTTTTTTCGATCAAAGAAAGATATAAAGTACAAGGCATTACCGAAAAGTTAGTAGACGATTTAGATTTTCTTAAAAAAGTTCAAGGTTTATTATTCACAGAAATTTCTAAAAGGAAAGGGGAAATTAGTGCATACCTATTGAGTTATGTAAACGAATTTTACTTAAAAGAAACTATTAATCATCTTGAACAAGTAAAAATTTGGCTTGAGCAAAATAATACATAAATTTATAATTTTAGCAGCATTTATTAAACTACATAGACAACTACTGAAATTAACAGCAGAGCAGTATTTAACTCAATAGGTTAATATTAAAGTGAAAAAATATTAGCTATTAACACTAACAAACCTATGGAAAATCAAGAAACCACAAATCAATCTAATCATCCAGAGTCTAATCATTCTCAAGACAAATCTAAAAATTTATTTACTACTAAAAATCTTAACACAGCAGGAAAAGTATTTTTTGTTGTTGGTTTATTAATGATGATAGGAACTTTTTTTGGATATAATACTGTTGTTTGTAGAGATGGTTGTAATTATAATATAGGACTACTGAATGAGAAGTCTAATCTGATCAATATAGGTGGTTTTTTATTTCTTGGTGGCTGTGTTCTAGTTATTCAAAATAAAGCCTAAAATTATGTCCCTACCCGATTACATAGACAACCAGACCTACACCTTAGAAACTGCTCTTAAAACCATTATTGAAGCAGATAATCAACTCATTCTGGACATCGCCACTGGTTTCTTCCGCATTGAAGCATACCTGCGGTTAGAAGCTGCCATGAACAAACTCACTAGCTTACGGTTACTCTTAGGACGTGACCCCAGCATTAGGCCAGCCGAAAGTGATCGCATTGACCTAATCCGTTATTTTAAAAAGCATATCCAGCAAGAATTAGAGCAAGAGCCATTAAACGCCAAATATAAAAGCCAAATAGACCGCACCATTGCCTATCTGCAAAGGGATAATGTTCAAGTAAGGTTATTTGGTGCTTATGGGGAAAAGGATCAATTCCTCCATGCTAAAGCTTATATTTTTAATAACTATAGTATTGTTGGCTCATCCAATTTTACCCCCGCCGGATTAAAAGGTAATACAGAACTCAACATCGTCAATAAAATTAGTGCGATCGCTCATGACCTGAGACACAACTGGTTTGAAAAATTCTGGAATGATGCCAGTGTTGACCTTGATTATAAGGCCAAATTAATAGATGCTCTCAACGCCTCTAAATTTGGTAGTAAAGCTTACACACCCTATCAAGTATTCCTGAAAGTGCTGTATGAACTGTTCAAGGATGATAACATTGTAGGGGAGAGCGATCGCACCTCCTTGGAATTAGCCAGCTTCCAGCAAGAGGGATTTGAACGAGCAGTTAGATTAATTAAAAAACATGATGGCTGTATAGTAGCAGATGCCGTTGGTTTGGGTAAAACATTCATTGGCTTGCGGCTATTGGATTACTACCTCATTAGATTGAGAAAGCCTAGATTTGTCCCCCGTGCCTTGGTAGTCTGCCCTGCTCAGTTAAAAGAATTGGTTTGGAGGCAGAAACTAGATGAATTTGGCATTAAAGCTGACATCATTTCTCATGAAGAAATCAGCCGTCAAACTTTCAATGTGCAAAAATATAGTGGTTATGACATCGTAGTAGTTGATGAATCCCATAATTTCCGTAATAGTGCCACCAATCGCTATCGTAATTTATTAAAACTGGTCAGCACTGGTAAACGGCGGAAAAAGCTAGTATTACTTACAGCTACACCTATTAATAATAGTGTATTTGACCTCTACCATCAAATTTTATTATTAACTCGTGGTGGTGAAACATATTACCGTGACACAGAAGCAAGTATTTCTAACCTCAAAACCCATTTTAAGAAACTAGCCAAAGGAGCAGAAGAAATCTCTAATCTCTTGATGGAAACCATGATTAGAAGAAGCCGTCAGGATGTGATTAGAAGACAAGCCGCAGGTGAAGAAATTAGAATTAATGGTAAATTAATTAAATTCCCCAAACGCCAGCTAGAAAAGTTTACCTATAATTTTGAAGATAATTTTGCAGGTTTATATGCTGACATTGCCAATCAAATTGATCGGCTGAATTTACCTGCTTATAATATTACAGCTTTTAAAAAGAAAAAAGTTAAAAGCGAAGAAAATGAGGTTAAGTGCAATGATGCCTTAGTAGCACTGCAAAAGGCACTGTATTTAAAACGGTTTGAAAGCTCACTAATAGCATTTAAAACCAGCATTTCCAATCAGCGTAATTTTCAACTAAAATTCTATGAAATTCTCACACAAGAAAACAAATTATTAGATAGTAAGAACTTCCGTAAACTCATATTAACTACAGAAGATGAGGAAGAAAGTACATCAATTAATGCTATTATTGAATCACTAGAGGAAGTCCACCCTATAGATTATGATATTAATCAACTACAACTGCAAATTGAATCTGATTTAAAAATCCTAGAAAATATTATTAATACACTAAGTAAAATTGAATTATCAGCCACTGCCAATAATGATTATGACCAGAAATTAGTAGCTTTTAAACAACTGCTTACCTCTAAACTTCAAGGGCAGAAGATTTTAGTATTTAGTTACTTTAAAGATACTGCTGAATATTTACATCAGCAGTTACGGAAAGATGAAGCTTGGATTGCTCAAATGCAAGAACCCAAAATTGAATTATTAACAGGAGCAACCCCCAGCAGTCAACGTAAAGATAAAGTGAAACGCTTTTCACCCAAAAGTAATATCGAAGAAGGGGAAGACTTAGAATTATTACAACAAAATAAAATTGATATTTTGATATGTACAGATGTACTTTCAGAAGGTCAAAACCTGCAAGATGCCGGGGTATTAGTGAACTATGATTTACACTGGAATCCTGTAAGAATGATTCAACGAGCCGGACGAATTGACCGCTTAGGAACTGATTATGAACAACTATTTATTTATAACTGCTTTCCAGAAGAAGGTTTAGAGAATCTATTAAAATTAGTCAAAAGACTACAAGATAGAATCGCTACTATTGACCGTGAAGTGGGTTTAGATGGTAGCGTACTAGGGGAAACCATTTCTGATAAATCTCTAGAGGAATTATACAAACTCAAAGCAGCTGATACAGAAGCCGAAAAACAAGCAATATTGGCAGAACTAGAACAGGTGTCAGACCTAGCTTCATTAGATGAAATGCGGCTGCCTCTACTAGAATTTTTACAACAAACCAGTAAAGAAATTATTGATGATATTCCCTTTGGTATTCATTCCACCTGGAATAAGTCCATACCTCATCAAGATGTCCCTAACGGGGGACTATTCCTAGCCTTTTGTGCCAAGGATAAACATTTCTGGCATTTTTACCCACGTATTCAAGGAGCTATTTCTTTAGACCCCAAACGCTTAATTAGCGATAAACGTACAATTTTTAATTGGCTCAAATGTCATTCTACAGACTTTCCCAATCCTGATGAATTACCACCAGTAGAATTTGACAGACAAATTTTTCCTGTACTAGAAGGAGCGGTTAACAATTTACTAAGTTTTTTCCAAAGACAACAAACCGCCCAATCTATTAAACCTAAATTAACCAAGCTTCTGCAAAATATCTATCAGGTTTTGACTGAACCAGAGCAATTTACTACTGAACCAATAGACCCAGAAGCCAAGGAACGAGTATTAAAAGTTATTACTACAGTTAACGCCAGGAGCTATGAACGAGATGTTAAAACCATTTGGGAAAAGTTTAAAAACCACAAAAATCCAAGTTTACTACTGAGCGAACTAGATGAATACTTTGTAGACAGTGACCAATATACAGAACTAGAGGAGGAACAAGAAATGAAACCTATAGATATTATCCAGCAAAAAGATATTCAACTAATTTGTTATCAGTGGTTTAAACCCGATTCTTAGGGGAAAAGTGAAAGAGGCGATGGCGAAACGCCCGCCGTAGGCGATCGCTATAAATACCGCATTAACTTTATCATTATTGTTGAGGTATAAAAATTATGAAGAATGTAAGTTTTTTAATTGCATCAATTTTAATTGTGACAATATGTAACTTACTAACAATTAAGCCTGTAAAAGCTGAACAGGTTATTTGTCCACGTAATACGGAACAAGATTCCAAAATTAAAAAAAATGCGGTCTTAGACAAATTCGGAATATCTATTGAAATCCCAATTAATCATAGATTAATGGCTAGAACAGATGGCAGTATAGAAATTTTAGATAATGGTACTTATGAGTGGCTTGCTTGTTTGATGAAAAATCCTAATGCTTGCTGTGGTGCTGGCTTTGGTGGAATTTCAATTACTACATTCTCTGGTAATTTCTTCTACAGTAATGTTTATATGCAAGTTCCAAATAGGGAGAATGCATTTATAATTTGGAAAAAAGAGGATGAAGATATCAATACAGTTAAATTAAGATTCAAAACAAGTAAAGGAGCTACAGATGTTGAATATTCGGGTGATTATAGTATAGAAGATTATAACGTTAAATCTTACATAGAGTCTTTGATTGAACTATCTGCAAATATTCAAGTTCTACAGGAATGATTCATTTTTTATTGCGATCGCTCCCTATTCTTAAGGGAAACACAACCAACACAAACAAGGAAAACATCATGATAAAACTACAACAGTTCAAAGTAATTAGCTTATTGGGGTTAACTTTAATATTGAGTACAAGTCTTAACGCATCCCCAGCCATTGCTAGAAAAAGATGCGGCAATACTAACCCTGTTGCTCCTAGTAAAACCACAAAAACTTTAGAACTCAGAAAGTTCGGTATAAAAATTAAAATTCCTACCAATTATAGATCCATGCTTCTAAATGATGGTTCTGTAGCTATTTTAGATCCAGGCTCATTTGAGGCTATGAGATGCGCTGCACCTCATGGATTCTATGGCTTTTATATTCAACTTTTACCAAATCCTAATAATTTATCTCTAGCAGAATTAGCCAGGACTAAATACAGTTCAGCCGAGTCTGGCACAATGAAAGTCCAAAATTATAACTTCAACAATACAAAAGCATTGCTAATTGATTTTGAAGGTGGTTATAGCAGTTATGGAATTTTTAATGTACCAGGTAAAGGGGTGATAGAAATGAGTGCTGGTTGCGATTGTCCAGTTGACAGAAATGATATTATCTCTTACTTAAAAGACGCTAAATTTATTAACTAGCTTACATCTTAGTCAATTCTTCTCTCATTCTTAAGGGAAAAGTTAAAGAGGCGATCGCCTACAGTGGGCGTTTTGCCATTGCCCCCAGCTAAACTTCCTTACATCTCCATTCTTAGGGGAAAACAAACAATAAAACCATTACCCAAAGTGATTTTATTATGATTAACCGGATACAAAGATTATTATTAACTGCAACTCTAACAACTGCCCTAATGGGAGTAACTACTGCTCATGCCCAAGTAGAAACTTTTCGGGCTGGAGAATTTACTGTTACTTTTGGCGGTAGTGGAAATGGCTTAATTTATAGAGGTTGTGATTCTCAAGGTAAATGTATTAATTTGAACAATGGAGCATCTTGGCATGATGATGGTAATCGGGGTATTACTTGGTTAAATGGAGATTATACTTACATTGTTTCATGGCGTGATGGTTCTAGCGAGATAATTCATTTGACTGTTTACAAAGGAGAACAGCAAATACTACGCCGTCAGCTTGAACCAATTGCTAATGATAACCTTCCTGTAGTGCCTGCTAAAGTAGTTACTTGGTGTAATGTTGTCAATATTAAATCTGGACAGTTAGCACTTCGGTTTAGTCCAGGTGGTAAATCTAGTGCGGGTCTAAATAATGGTAATGAAGTTTTACTCAAGAAGCAGCAGGGGATTTGGGCTTTTGTCCAAGTAGTTAAAGGTTCCAACTCTAGAATTAATGGTTTAGAGGGATGGGTTAACGCTAATTATTTATCATGCACTGATGAGCCAATTGACTAAATTTTGCTTGGGTTTGGTTCGTCATATTCCATTCTTAGGGGAAAACAGGCTATATCTACACTGTACTAACGCCCCGTTACAGGCGATCGCAACATCTAAATTAAACTCCAGGAGCATCTAATGTTCAATAGGACAGATACCCAAACAAATCCAACATCCAATAAAGGGGGAGTTCTCAAAGTAGTAGCTAGACTGACTGCTACAGGAATAATTAGCTTTGGAATTGGTGGAGCAGTAATTTTTGATCGTTATAACAGCTATTGGAATCAAACTATATTTCGTGTTCAAACTGTTGATTTTAACATTTTATCTCATACTTTACCAACTAAACTATCCTATGCTCTAATCAAAAAAGAACCAGAAGAAGTACAGCGTACTTTGGATAGTAATTATAGTTTATTTGGGCTAATTGTCACAGATTCTAATGGACAGAAAATTATTGCGTATTCGGGTAAAAATTCTGAAAAATCTTCATCTTGGAAAGCAGCACTAGATCCAGGACAATTACAAAATCACCCCTATGATGTGTTGCTTGACCCTCCACCTGTGTTTGCACAGTGGACTTATAGTGACCCTAAAGCTATTGAACGTAGTGCTACCAGTTTTACCAACCAAGGTCGCGTTATAGGTAGGGTTTACTATGTCAGAGGTGTAAGACCAACATTTCAAGAAGATGTTATGACATTGTTAAGTAGTCCTTTTTCTGGAAGTAGTAGAATTCAAACTTACACCACAAGTTTAATAGCTTGTTTTGGGGGTACTTTACTTGTTTGGAGTATTTTAGAATTTATCCTTTATAAAAAACGGGTAGGGGAAGAAAAAGCACAACAGGAACGTGAATTAGCTCAAATAAAGGCAGAAAAGGCTGAATTAGCTAAACAAAAGGCTCAACGCGAAGCTGAGTTAACTGAAGAAAGAAGGCAGCGTGAACTTGCTATTGCTGAAGAGAGAAGATTGCGTGACCTTGCGATCGCAGAGGAAAAAGCACGACGAGAAAGTGAATTAGCGGAACAAAAAAGACTACATGACCTTAAAGAAGCTGAAGACAGAGAGCAAGAATTAATTAATTATAACCAAATTTTACAAATTCAATTAGCTGAAAGAATCAAAGAACTTCAATCACTTCAAAAACAAAGAGATGATGAACGTGGTAAATTTGAAATAGAAGCCAATAATTTGCGTATTTCAAATAAAAAGCTAGAGAATGAAATTCTTAAATTGAGAGAATTAATTAAAAATACATCAACAAATATTAACTCAGCAAAGCTACAAGAAGAATTAAAGCAAACTCAAATACAATCACAGCAAAACTCAAAGCAAAAACAAGAATATGAAGAGCGTGTGAAACAATTAACACAACAATTACAAATTATTCATAATCAACAATTACAAACCAGTAAACAAAATGAACAGAAGGAAAATGAATTACAGAAGTTGCAACAACAAATAGATGAAATCGAAAATGCACGAAATTTAGCTAAATCTCAGTTGGAAAGTTTACAAAAAAAAGAAGAAGATTACCAAAAAATTGTAGAGAGATTAGAGGAACAAATAAATCAACAAAATTTTAAGGAACAAGAACTTCAAAACCAATTAGAAAACCTACAAAATTCACTCATAGAATATCAACAACGAGAACAGCTATTAGAACAACGTGCTGAACAGGCAAAAGTTGAATCAGAACGTTTAGCTGAAGAAATGGAACGTTATATAGAGGAAACGGGTAGACATCCTTTAAATGATTTTGAAGTTAATATTCAGGAATCATTGAAACAAAATTTTGCTAATAGCAAACTTGAAATACAGTTTGATGTAGCAAGTGGTCAGCAAGGAAGTAAATTTACTGATTTTCTTCTTGTAACTAATAAGAGTTGTATTGTGTTAGAAGCTAAATCTTACACAGGAAGAATTAAGCCTATTGATAATGTACGAAATTCTGGATGGGTTTGTGAAAAGGTAGGAAGAAAGTTAAATATTTTGTCATGTTGGGGTAAAAATCCCTACCAACAAGTAAAGTCATACTGTGATTCTATAATGAACAATAAAAATTTAGGTATTCAGTCCAAAAAGCCTGTATATGGTGTTGTTGTATTTCCAAAGGGTTCATTTATTGATGAAAGTATTAAATCTAATATCGGTAGATTTTACCGAGTCACAACACTAGATAATTTAACCACCACTATTCAGGAATTAGACAATCAAGCTTACTCCTGGAATTAGAGCAGATTCATTTATCAAAAAGCTTAACTAACGTATATTTGGTATCTATCATGGTTAACAGTCGAAATAATCAGTATTTCATCAACCTTCTTGTATTTATTGGACTTTTGGGTTTGTTTAGTTGTGCTTCTGGCGAACCACCAAAATCTTCGACACCCACAATTACACCAACTTCTCCGAGTAGCAAAATTGAAGAAAATAAATTAGAAAGCACCACTTTGACAATTGGGATTCTCAGCCCACCAAAATACTATCAGGAATTAGCTGACCACTTCAAACGGCAGTTTGGTAATCAGGTTCAAATAGTGATTGATGGCAATGAATCTATTTCTTATGAAGAAGCTAGAAAAAGGATTATCAATAAAGAATGGGATATTGCTTTTACTCTATCACCAATGCTTTCTGTAGCTGCTAAAAATAACGGTTATCATTTTGCGGCTCGAATGTTCGCTTACAATCCACCATATTATCAAGCAGCATTATTTGTTAAATCCGATAGTGATATTCAATCCATTAATGATTTAAAACCTACAACTACTATTGCTCTTGGTGATTTTAACTCTGCTTCTAGTTTTTATATGCCTGCCTATGACTTATTTGGTAAAACTTTGCGCGTGAACATGGGAAACAGAGGTACAAAAATTAGAGAATTAGTGAAATCTGGACAAGTTGATGTAGGTGCTGCGGCTCATGAAACAGTAAAAAATGATTCAGATTTCAGAGTGATTCATGTAAGTCGTCAGATTCCCGGTTCTAATGTTTATCTTTCTTCTAATCTTTCAGAATTAGATCGCAAAGCAATTAAGCAAGCTCTCATAAATGCGCCTGATAATGTTAAAAAACAAGCTAATTATGGTGAGGGAGAAGAAGCTGATTACTCATATTTTATTCAAATTTCTCAAAGAGCAGAAGAAGTTTTACGATGTGCTAATTTTCAAAGTAATCCTGTTAATTTTTTCTGTTCTGATAGTCTAGTTATACAGCAATCAGCCAATACTCCAAGTATAACAGGTAGAATTAATGGATGGACTCGCAAAAACAATGAAGTTGAATCTTTTAGTTTATCGGGAAAAGATAATAAAGTTTACCGAATAATTATACCTAGAAAAATTCTGAATCAAATTCCTGATGCTTCTAATCCAATTGCTTTACAAAATAAAGAAGTCAAAATTATAAATGTTTCACCTCAAAAAGCACAAGCAGGAGTATTGGAATTAAGAATTACACAACCTAATCAATTAACTGTATTAGATGATGTACCTAATTCTTCCATTCCATCAAATTATCAGGTGAAGCAAGTTAATGATGGTAATATAATAACCGCCACAAATGTATCTGGTATTCAATCAAATTATCAGGTGAAGCAAATTGATGATGGCGATACAATAACTGTCACCGATGTATCTGGTCAAAATATTAAAGTGCGGTTTGCTTGCATAGATGCCGCCGAAACACCCAAATCTAAGGCAGATAACAATACTAATAATCCTGCTGATAAGAATCAGTTTTTATGGGGTAATAAAGCAAAAGAACGGCTCAAATCATTGATTAACCAAAATGGAAATCAAGTAAACCTCAATATAGTAGACACTGACCGCTATGGTCGCAAGATTGCTGAGGTACGTTTACCGGACGGGACTTTTGTACAGCAAACATTAGTCAAAGAAGGGTTAGCAATGGTTTATCGTCAATACATAAAAAACTGTGCTAGTGCTTCTATTGTGGAACAGGCTGAAGCTGAAGCTAAACAACAGCGTTTAAATATTTGGGGAGATTCACAATTTACCGCACCTTGGGATTACCGACGTATGAAAAAGTCTAGGTCAAGAAATTCATGAAGAAAGCGATCGCCTCTTAACTCCTCCCATTCGTAGGGGAAAAACTTAACGCTCTACCAAATTTCCAGATCAAGAACATGGCCACACTAATTCCCACTTACAGCAGCTGCTCAATGAAAATGACCCCCGGTGAGAGGAGGTTAGCGCAGCGCTTGGAGGAAAAACTAGGGGATGAGTGTGTGCTGTGGTATGATGTGCCAATTGGTAAAAAGCAATTGCACCCAGACTTTATTATTCTCCATCCCAGCCGGGGCTTGTTTGTCCTGGAGGTGAAAGACTGGAAACTAGACACTATTCAAAATGTTAACCCTGCTAATATCACCATAATTACTGAGCAGGGAATTAAAGAAGTTAAACACCCATTAGAACAAGCCAGAAATTATGCCTTAGCAGTCAATAAAATGCTAGAAAAAGATTCGAGCTTGATACAGCAATCAGGTAAACATAAAGGGAGTTTAATTATTCCGTATGCTTATGGTGTAGTTTTAACCAACATCACCCGTAAAGTTTTTAATCAAAGTGAATTACCCTCAGTCTTTGAGGAGCATTTAATCATCTGCCAAGATGAAATTAGAGAAAGTGTAGATGTAGCAGATTTTCAGCAGCAAATATGGGATTTAGCACCATATCAATTTGACTCTATTCTCACCAGTAGCCAAATTGATCATATTCGTTGGCATATCTTCCCAGAACTGCGAATCAACCATAAACAATTATCATTATTTGACACAGAACCCACAGAAACGGAGGAAACTACACAACCAGAGATTCCTGATATTCTCAAAATCATGGACTTGCAACAGGAACAATTAGCCCGGAGTTTGGGGGAAGGGCATCGGGTGATTCATGGTGTGGCAGGTTCAGGCAAAACTATGATTTTAGGTTTTCGGTGCCAGCATTTAGCAAAGGTGGGCAATAAACCTATTTTGGTACTTTGCTTTAATGTTTCCCTGGCTTCTAAACTACGGCAGATGATTGTAGATAAAGGTTTAGGAGAACGGGTAATAGTGCGACATTTTCATGGTTGGTGCATGGATCAACTGAAACTGCATCGCATTCTTAGACCCGACTCTAGACAATACCAAGGGGATGCTTATGTAGAGCAATTGGTTAACCGAGTGATTGCAGCTGTAGATGCTGGAAGAATACCCGCCGGTGCTTATGACGCTGTAATGCTAGATGAAGGCCATGATTTTCAACCACAATGGCTAAAGTTAATAGCCCAAATGGTCAACTTAGAAACTAATTCCCTGTTAGTTCTCTATGATGATGCTCAAAACCTTTATGGTGAGCAACAGCGTCAAAAGTTTAGTTTCAAGAGTGTAGGTATTCAAGCTAGAGGACGCACCACCATTCTGAAGCTTAATTACCGCAACACTGCCCAAGTTTTGAGTGTGGCCTATGAGTTTGCTAAAGAAGTAATGCAGCCCAGTGACACTGAGGACGATGACCAAGGGATATTGATAGAACCCACAAGTGCAGGTAGGCAAGGGTCAGTCCCAGAACTAATAAAATTACCTAGCTTTAAATCTGAAGTTCATTACCTAGCCCAACGAGTACAACAACTACATGAGCGTGGTATACCTTGGAATGAAATCGCCATTATTTACCGCTTTAAATTTATCGGCGATCGCATCTTTGAGGACTTCCAACAACAACAAATCCCTGTTGAATGGGTGAATGCCGATAATTACAGTAGAAATTATAACCCCGGTGAACAAAGTATCAAACTGCTGACAATGCACTCATCTAAAGGGTTAGAGTTTTCTGTGGTTTGTATCCCTGGTGTGGGATATATGCCCAAGGAAAACCAGGACTTTGTAGAAGAAGCTCGGTTAATGTATGTGGCAATGACCAGGACGATTGACCAATTAATTGTTACATCTCATTATTCATCAGAATTTACCAGACGTGTTGAATCAGCGCTGTCAAAAGTTAGAGGGCTTTAAAATCAGTTCACAATCATTTAAGTAAAATTTATACAAAGTAAATCCATGAACACACAAGATACTTTAGAATTAGCTAAACAAGGGGATACTCAAGCGATCGCTTAACCACTCTGATTCTTAAGGGAAAATTATGACAAAGAAATATCTTCGGAATCGTATATAACCGATATCAATTTATTTGTAACCAAAAGTGAGAACTAATTATGTCACTATCTATCAGTACTCTCATTACAATAGTCTCTAGCTTTATTATTCTATGTTTATTTTTCCTAGTTCTGGCATGGATTTTTAAATGGTTACACAGAATTTTACGCTTTATTATTAAAATGTTTATCAATCTTTTCTGTGTTCAATTAATAATAGATAACGTTATTGATCCTTTAATTAAAAGTTACGTATTTTTCAATATTGGTGAAAATTATTTATCCTTAATATCAATTATTTCAGGTTCAATTATTTTCGTATTGATTATTGCTGCTCAAAAATTAGATGATTCCGCTTATTTTTATCATTTACAAGCAAGTAATTCTAATTCATACGATGATGAAAAATATTTTAAAAAATTAGAAGCAGAGCGTAAAGGTTGGGTTTTTTCTCTATACTCTCTAATTATACTTATATCCTTTTCACTACTGGAAATTTATATTATGGATTTTATATATCCTTTGCTTTCCATGTATATACCAGAACCATTATTTTTAGTTTCTACTATTACACTTATAGGTTTAGTAATTTTATTGATGCTTATTTACAATAACAGGCAGGGAGACTTTACAGTTTATAGTTTTTACAACAACCTGTTTATTATTGTTAATATTGTTATAATGAATATATTTAGCTTTTTCTTATATGAGCTTTATTTAATAACGTCCTATTTGAGCCAAGAAAGAGATATAGTAGTCCTAAATGATATGTGAGAATGTAAAACGGCTGGGAGGCTTGTAAATTAAGGGTTTTGTATATCTGTATTTTCTCACAAATGGTTTCGGATTGCTATATTACTATAAATAAACCTATTTTAATGGCTTTTTTTCTTGCTATGTCTTATTTTCATAGTATAAATATATCAGCATTTTTCTCTTACGGCTATGATAAAGGTGTTGCTTGGCTTTTCCCAAAAGATAATAATCGTCGTCACTGGTTACAACATATTTTTGGTTGGCTTAATGATAGAATCCCTAGCATTAAAAATAACTTAATGCAAAGAATACCAGAATCAATTTTACATTGGCATTCAGCTTGTGGAGGAACTATAGGAGCTTATCTAGGGCATCAATTCTTTCAACATAAAATGAGAAGTTCCGAAAGCATAATCAAGTTTTCACCAGTATTTAATAGAACTGCACTTGTACAAGCAATTCTTTTAATTACTCTGATTTTTACGTTATATGGAGAAGGAATAAAAAAGACATTTGGCATTGCTTAGAATCCACTCAGAGAGGGTGATGCTACAAAGCGACCACCAAAGGCAATGGTAAAACGCTTTTGTTGTAGCTGATTGTTCTTCCTGGAGTTTAGACTAAAAGGGAAAAGAGAAAGAAAAAAAGGGAGTCTAATGAAATACAGACCCCCTAATGGTAGAAACTAAGAGAAGTATCACCAACTCTTAGCTACCACTATGAACAGTGCCAAATTAATAGAATTTCGTCAAGCAGCTTACGAATGTTTAGGGAAAGCCAAAGATGCAGTATTTGAATTGACAGATGCCATCTTGCTAACCCGGAACATCAAAAGTCTAGCAGAGTTAAGCTTATCACCAGTATTTAGAAGAAAGTGGCCAAGTGTGTATGAAGCTTTGCAAGATAGCAGGCCACAAAGACAAAATTTGATGAAATTATATACAAAAGAAATACCAAAACAAGGAAGACCCTTATTTGCAGGAGACCATACACCAAATTCTCGACTGTATGCAGTGACGCTCCAAGAACGGACAATGGAACATAGTGGTACACCGATTGCGGGAAATAAACCCATTACAATTGGGCAAGAATACAGCACAATAGCTTGGATACCAGAAGATTCAGGCAGCTGGGCATTACCTTTAAGACATGAGCGAATTACATCTTGGGAAAATCCTATTCAAAAAGCGGCTTGGCAACTCAAACTGGTGTGTAAATATCTAACTGTCAGACCAATTACAGTCTGGGATAGTGAATACGGGTGTGCACCTTTTCTACTAAAAACTGCGGATATAGCAGCAGACATACTGGTGAGGTTACGTTCAAATCTCTGTTTATGGGGTGAACCAGGTGCTTACTCTGGTCAAGGTCGTCCCAGAAAGCACGGAGCGAAATTTAAACTGAATCAACCCACAACTCATGGTCAAGCAACATCTACAGTGCAAATCAATGACCCAAAATGGGGCAAAGTACAGATTAGTGTCTGGTCTAACTTACATTTTCGACAAGCTCCTACACGCCCGATGTCAGTGATTAAGGTGGAACGTCTTGATGAGCAAGGTCATGTCAAAGACAACAAACCTTTATGGTTAGCTTGGGTGGGAGAACAGATGCCATCATTAGAAGAAATTTGGCGATTTTACCTGCGTCGTTTTGCCATTGACCATTGGTATCGTTTTCTCAAGCAACGCTTACATTGGACTGTACCCAAGTTAAGTACACCTCGGCAATGTGACAGGTGGGCTGATTTGATGCCTTTAATGACTTGGGAGTTATGGTTAGCTCGTGAAATTGTGACTGATAATCCTTTACCTTGGCAAAAATCACTAGCCAAATTCACCCCTGGAAGAGTGGCTCAGGGTATGGGTGGAGTTTTGGCGATGATTGGTACACCAGCTTGTCCACCCAAACCCCGTGGAAAGTCTCCAGGGTGGAAAACCGGGCAAAAACGCTCTCGTAGAAACCGATATCCTATAGTTAAAAAACGAGCCAACATAACACGTAAGCAGTCAACTGTTACAGCTTGATATTCAAGATTCTTCATATTTTTGCTCAGTCTTTGATTTACTCAGCTCTGCTGAGTCTTTTATCATGCCTTAGTCTAAACTCCAGTTCTTCCATTCTTAGGGGAAACCCGTCATAGCAATAGCAAAACTTCCGCCGGAGGCGATGGTGCAAAGTTCCCACGCCCTGGTGATGGTGCAAAGTTCCCACGCCCTGGTGATGGCGGAACGCCCACCGTAGGCGATCACCTCTCGCCCGCCGTAAAACCAAATTTCCCCTAAGAATTTTCAAGTGTGGGACAGCAATCACTTCACAGCCTTAAACGGCTGACCCCACAAATCCCACATTTCTTTATTGAAGGGCGATCGCCATTTTCTGATCAGCTGCTGCTCAAGTTGTTGCCGGGGTTTGCGCTCAGTGGGAGCATCCCACCAAAAGCCAATGTTAACTGCTGTTTGCATTTGATAGCGGTAATGTAAATCTTGATAGGCTGCAATGTAGCTCTTGCAGTCGTGTACACCCCGCCACCGTTTATTAGAGTGAATTGTTTCACCAATGTACAGTATTAACTGTGCACTACTGTCTAGAACAAAATATAGTGCAGCTTGCCCAAAAGGGTCAGGCATACGGAAAAACGACATAGATTGTAGGTGTAGTGAGAACGGTTCAATAGTTTCCGGGTCGCAGTGATTGGGTGTAATTTCAATTAATGTTTTTTGCTGTATTGGTTGACTTTCCCTTACCTGCTGCTGGTAATTAAAAATTCTCTGCTTCCACTCCATCAGAGCATCAACACTCAACACTAGCCCCTTTTCTCTGAGGCTAGTTTTTGGGGCCAGTCCTAAATTTAATGAAATTTGTTCGTATTCACTCATTCGTTAAATCGTAACATGGGTTGAGATTCAGGAAAATCGGATCACCCGCTTGTTTACTCAATCCATTAATATAAAATCGTTACAGCCCAGCTAACCCATGAACAAGCTGAAGCTATCAAAAAATGCTCAGGGGTTAACAAGATAAGTCTGTAGGTTATAAGCGATCGCATAAGGAAAATATTAATTACACAAGTAGTTTTATCCGTTTCCCTTCCACGGAAGAAATTAATTATGCCACACTACTTTCTATTCCCCCTGGGGGAAATTTCCTAAAAGAGCGATCACCTTCAGGTACTTAAATTTGAAATTCTATCTGGAGAGAAGATGTACTGTGAACAGTTAGTAATTTTATGGACAAATGTCCTCAAGCTACTTTAATCGGTGTAACCCGGAATGGGCAAACTGCAATACCCTCTATCCCTAAGCTAAAAGCCGCAGGGACTACTTTTCTGGCGATATTCAGACTGGCATTAATATCCGCATGAATCAGCCTGCCATCTTTCGATTTGTACCAAGCGTGTTTAATTAGCTTGCCACTAAAGGCGTGTGATTCTCCTTTTTTGTACACAGGAATGGGGTCTAAGTCCAAAAATGATGCCGCAGAAGTATAAGATTTTTCATTAATCAACACAGTAATTCCTACCAATTCAGCCTTGTATTTTAATTGCTCTATAAATCGAGCATGAGGAATACTAACGAAGTTGAGGCAGCGCGTTGCTGGGGTTCCCCCCGTTGTAGCGACTGCCGTCTGATTTGTGGTTTTACCGAGATTAATTTCTTGCTTCCATTGCTCATTTTTACCAATAACTAACGTCCCAATTACGGCTTTTACTAAATAGTCTATCACCCATCTGCTGGCATTATGTAAGTAATTATCAATTTGATTATTCCGTTTACAAGTTAGTGCATTAATGCGGTGAGAAGTTTTAGCATTTTCCTCCAGTTGAGATTGAAGTTTAGCTTTGACTTTGTTGTAATGACGGTTAATTGATTTTAGGGGTTTTCCATTCACTAGCACAGGAGAAAATCCTGGTTTATTAGCAGTTAAGGCAGCTAAATTATCCAATCCCACATCAATACCTGCTACCCAATCTGGATTTAATGGCTGTGGTTTCACCTCCTTCTCATAAACTACTTCTATCACATATTGCCCACATCTTGGGACAATTCTGACTTGTTTAATATTGGTGGCAGCAGTCGGAAATTCAATATTTGTTTGAGATAATTTAATGATTCCTTTTCTCAAAGCTGGCTGAGAAATTGCGCCAGATTCGTAAATGAGAATATTCCTGCCTTTAGTTTTATCTTTGTATTTTGGTAATTTTGGTTTTCCTAGAAAATGGGATGGGTCTTGGTAGTAAGCTTCTGTCGCATGGAGAAAAGATTTCCAATTGCGGTGCAAAACCATCAACACCTGATTGCTAACTTTACGAGGAAGTGCCATGTAAGATTCATGATGCTTAACCTGATGAAATATCGCTACATGATCTAGATACTTTCCCTCAAAGATAAATGATTGTCTGACTAAATAATTAGCATAGTTATAGAGATTTTTGGAACGCCAACATAAATCATCTATCTGCTGATAGAATTGATGATTTTTTTTAATGATATGGCGCTCAACTAATTTCATGCAAATCTCCATCTGCTTTTAATTCAGCAATTAATTTTTCAGTTTTTCTTTTAGCTCTCCTTAAGCCGTAAATCTGTTGTACAAATGATGTAATGACTGAAACTAGGTCTTGCATCAGTTCATCTTTACTATTTTCGGCATCATTAATAATTTCTAATTTCTTGCCAGTTGCCTCCAATAAAAGTTTGATGTAATTTAAACCAAATCTAGTTACTATGTCTCGATGTTCGGCGACGAAAATATTGTAATTTTCATCTTGTAACGCACCATTTAAAAGTTTTCGATTATCATTCAGCCCACTGCCAATTTCTTTGACAACTTTATAAATTCGATAGCCTCTAGC
>DATGXB010000038.1:0-2731 GCA_035299225.1 Nostocaceae cyanobacterium
TCAGCTTGAGGAACAGGAGGAATACTATCAGCCGCAACAGCAAGCTTACCAGCCTGATGGAGAATACGATCTAGATTATTCCTACGAACAACCACCGGATAACACTAAATATTTTGATTGGAAACTGTTTGATACTAAGCCTGATAAATACCCACACTTAGCAATTGTTGGGGGAACAGGTGATGGCAAATCATTTACTGCTGAAAATGTGTGTCGTGAATTAAGTGGACTTTTAATTGTTTGCCATCCTCACAAAAAACCTACTGACTATTTAGGCGTTAAATCCATTCATTCTGGTGGCAGAAATTATGGAAACTGGAAAGAAGATAAAGAAGTTAATTTTAAATTATTGCTAGAACCTAACGGACAAAATATAAGTTTTGCATCCGTTATAAAAACCCTTTACGCAGAAATGGATCGGCGTTTTAAACTGTACTCTCAAGGTGTTGAAAATTACCCAATAGTCAATGCAATCCTTGACGAGTTCAACACATCTGTTGCCGAAGTTCCTGAAGCAATGGAAGTAACAAAGAAGATGATTCGAGAAGCTCGTAAGGTTCGCATTAGATTAATACTTTTACTGCAAGATGATTCAGTTAAGTCTCTTAAAATTCAAGGTGAGGGTTCTATTAGAAAATGTTTCCGTTATGTGAGGCTTGGTGAATTTGCTCAAACTCATGCTAAACGACTTAAGAATAGTGCGCTGCTTCAATGGGTAAACCAGCAACAATATCCAATCTTAGTAGGAGACAGTGCTGCTGTCATTCACCCTAAGCAGAAGCAGCGAGAACCACAATCCCAACCTACAGAAGAACCCGACCAAGCAACTGTGATTGATGTGGAAGTTCGGGAAGTGGCTGAGGATTTCGATCACCCCTCAGCCCTTACAGTGAGAAAGTCTCAGCCAATTAACTCTCAGATTTCGGTCGCCCTCAAAACTTTAGATGACGCGATCGCCTTAGTCGCTCACAAACTCCAAAACCCCGACAGCCCACCACTACACGAAGGTAAAACACCGGGGCAGATTGAGTTATTATTTAAAGCACTGCAACATCACAAACAGAACCAGACTGATACTATTTATCATTTGTTTGGGGTTGTGAGATCTGGCACTAGCACTAAATACAGACAAGCTAGGGATTTATATTATCAATTGCTGCTAGAAACTGCGGATACTATCGCGGAAATATTGCCCAAGATTACAGCAATAACATTTCCAGATTTGCGCTTGCTTCCTGCTGATGCTGGGGTTTATTTTGTTTTTGATTCTGATTACATTTGTTATTACATTGGCTCAAGCAATAAGATTTTATTTAGGTGGAACTCTCCAAATTTTGGGAAACACCAGAAGCACGATCGAGTAAAAGCAGTAGCCCAAAACAAAACAGTAAAGATTGGTTGGGTTTTAACTTCGGATTACGAAAGGATTGAGGCTGATTTAATAGCAAAGTTTAAGCCAGCTTGGAATGGTTGTTAATTAAAAATTCCACTTGGTTCTTAGGTTAGTATTAAATCCTAGTAGCTCGCTTTCAGTAAAGGTCTGGGAGCTTAATTGAATTTCTCCCAAAACTATCGGCAATCCTCTAGCTGTAAAATCTCTGTCCCTTGAAATGTAGTCACAAGTTCCGTTACTAGTTGTCTGCATTATCAAGCTAAAGTTTGAGCCAATTGGTGCAGCAGTTGTTGTTGGGGTTACTGCACTTCCGTTTAGATACCAAGTCCCTGCCCACAAAGATGGAGTAAATGCAGTATCCAATAATGCGTAAGTTGGCCCTGCTCCACAGTACACGCCAACATCATCTGTAAGTCCTAACCAACTATCGTTGAAATGGTCAACTGTTAGATGTAGTCTTCCTATCCAGATGACAGTTCTTACCGTTGTTAATCGCGAACTGAATTGTAGGTAATCATCAAACGTATCAAACTTAGCAGCAACCTTTCCATTGATTGAATCACCCACAGGTTGTTTAGTTTTATCTGTTGCTGTAGCAGATAAAGACAGATTGTTTTTATATTTAATACTGCTAATACTTGGGGTTCCGGTATTATCCCAGGTGATTGTACTGCTATCACTAAAATCCAGAACAGCTAAAGCACCAGGAATTATAAAATTGTCATAGTTAGTATTTTGAGAAAATGGTGGCAATCCTAAGCTTATTGATAAAGAAGAATTTTGCATAATATTATTACCTTAGAATTTAAACTTAATCCCATCCTCTAACACCTTGAAACCCAAAGTTATCTCCACTACTTCCATTACCACGAGGGATGTTGTAGGTATTATATTCACCAATTGGTGAGGGAAAATCTTTATACTCAGAACCATCTGAATCTCCTTCATTAGTGCGTGCCATCATAATATGTTTGCAATATCCAGGTGAGCCAGCACCACTACCCTGCCAGCTTCTCTCTTGTTTCATACTGGCAAATTGACTTCTAGGATTTTTATATTCTGCTTTTCTAAAATCTGGACAATCACATTCCCAGTCAGTTGCACCAGATTCACTCCAATCAAATATAGGATTTCCATCATCAGATAACGGCATCGTGCTTTATCTCCTTTTCATTGTTTTGTGCATAAGCTAAACCTAAACGCAAGGCATCAGGTAATACTAATAAAGCTTTAACCTTCCACTTTAGTATCAGCCACCTAGCTTTATATCCTCCTACCATTTGTGACAAGTATGAGAATAAAGCTTCGCTGTGTTCTATTTCTTCTACACTAATTTTG
>DATGXB010000039.1:0-20257 GCA_035299225.1 Nostocaceae cyanobacterium
CTTGAAAACCTTGTAAATAAAGGCTTTTATCAATTTTCAAGTCTAAATAAGGATTTTTTTAATAAAAATCCTGAAAATCCTTATCAGGTAGGGGTTTTAGAACTTGATAAGCCCATCTAGCATAATAGAAACCGAAGACCCATTATTTGCATTTTATTTATTAGTGTCATGGTTTAGATATAAAATTTAGTTTCTCTGACAATTCCAATAGCAGTTTTACCTTATTTGTGGATTGCAACCCAGGCATACAAGGTTACAACATTGCTATATCCCAACAATGAGATTTTATTTTCCACAAGTAAACTTACCTTTTATATTGTTTATTGTTAAAATGACCTAGATAAGCAACTACTGACAAGCAAAATTTAGCTCACCAGAGTTGTCAAAGAGTAAAAAAATACCATAATTTCAGCAGTAAATTAGTTATGCAAACAGAATATCGGCAGCGTCGTGAGCAGGTAATGGCGAAAATAGGCAATGGAACAGCGATTTTTCGCAGTGCGCCAACAGCAGTTATGCACAACGATGTCGAGTATGTTTATCGCCAAGATAGTGATTTCTTTTACTTAACAGGGTTTAATGAATCCCAAGCGGTGGCAGTATTAGCACCACATCATCAAGAACATCGGTTTGTGTTATTTGTCCAACCTAAAGATCCAGAAAAAGAAGTTTGGAGTGGTTATTTATGTGGGGTAGAAGCAGCAAAAGAGATTTATGGTGCTGATGAAGTTTACCCCATCAACGAGTTAGATGAGAAATTACCCCAGTATTTAGAAAAAGCCGATCGCCTGTATTATCATTTTGGACGCGATCGCGTTTTTAATGACAAAATTCTCCATCACTATCAAAGTCTACTGCGAACTTATCCCAAACGAGGAACAGGCCCAATCGCTATTCAAGACACCAGCACAGTTTTACATGGAATGCGCTTAATTAAAAGCGAATCTGAATTAAACTTGATGCAAAAAGCGGTAGACATCGCCGTAGAAGCACACAACCATGCCATGAATGCTACCGCACCAGGACGCTATGAGTATGAAATCCAAGCAGAAATAGAACATATTTTCCGACTAAGGGGGGGTTTGGGACCCGCATATCCTTCCATAGTGGCATCGGGTAAAAATGCTTGTGTTTTGCACTACATTGAAAACAATTGCCAAATGCAAGCAAATGATTTATTACTAATTGATGCTGGGTGTGCTTATAACTATTACAATTCGGATATTACTAGAACTTTTCCCATTAACGGAAAGTTTACAGCAGAACAAAAAATATTGTATGAACTGGTTTTAGAAGCCCAAAAACAAGCCATTGCTGAAGTTAAACCTGGTAATCCTTTTAATGCACCTCATAATCAAGCTGTGCGAGTTTTAACAGAAGGTTTAGTAGAATTGGGTTTACTCAAAGGAGAAATTGATAAATTAATCGAAGAAGAAAAATACAAACCATTTTATATGCACCGTACCAGCCATTGGTTAGGGTTAGATGTGCATGATGCGGGTGTTTATCAATGTGGAGAAAATCCCCAAGTTTTACAACCAGGACAGGTATTAACCATTGAACCAGGTTTGTATATAGTTCCTGGTACTAAACCCGCAGAAGATCAACCAGAAATTGATCCACGTTGGCTAGGAATAGGGATCAGAATTGAAGATGATGTATTAGTTACAGCAAACGGTCATGAGGTATTAACCGCAGGAGTTCCCAAGGAAATCAAAGACGTAGAAAGATAGTTTATAGACATCTTTCCACAAATTCCACTTCTGGTCAAAGGGTGTGTGTTCAGTTACCACAGGGAGTATTCCTTTTCTACCAAATCGGCGATCGCCTTAGCAGTAGCTAGATCGCCATTGTCTTTTGTGTGGTGCGTGAATACTAACCCTCAATTACAATGTATATTTTACCACAAATTGCTTTGAGGGTTGATATTTAATCTAAAACGAGCGCGGCAGGATTCGAACCTGCGACCAACAGATTAGAAATCTGTGGCTCTATCCACTGAGCTACGCGCCCAAGACTTAAAACATAGCTGGTTAACTATAGCCACTTCAGAGATTATATCTAACTTTTGTACAAATTGGCAAGGGCAACTTGAAAATTTCTGGATTTGACACTCCCCTGCCTAAAGGCGTTCGCGCCAGCGTCTCGCCAGAGAGGGGATTCTTGATTCCACGAGTCCACTTGAGCTAGACACCTTGCGATTCTAGTCCAGAGGTGGTTCTCTCCTCAAGCGTTACTTGGGGTCTGCCCGACCCTAGTTGAATTATTCCAAAATTTGTTTTAGTTAAATGCTGTTCGTCTAGTTCCCATGTAGATTTTACCTATTCCTGGGTAAAGAAACTAGAATTATGGAATAGAACCCCATATCTTCAATTATCAAGGTTCAGCGACACCTATTAGGTGCTGGGTTTTTATACAGGTTAATTACCCTGCCTGTTAAACATATCTTATCATAAAATTACGAAGCTACAATTATTTCGTGCATCTTCAAGTCCCGGATATCTCACAAAGCCTTCCTAGAAGGACGGGGCTTGCATCCCATTCTTTTGGTCAGGACTAAAATTTACTTATAAGGCATTCTTTAAGTTACACTAAAAACCAAATTAATGGCATATTCAGATATATTGTGATTTTAAGGGGTAATTTCTTCATTAGTATATTAATGGCCTCTAGGGATAATATTCTAGTACAGTATCTCTTGGATACAAAATCACCCTTTTAATAAAATCTCAGTAATTATACCCTTGGCAAATTTGTCAAACATTACTATATATCCCTTATGAAGAAAGCCCCTGTGAGGAGTAATTTGCAAGTGCCATGTTTATTTTAAAACGGCAGGATGTTGAAATATCGAGTATTCAGCACCCAACAAAGGATCAGCAAGTGCCGATCCTCTATTATCAGGGGCAGACTTTTCGCCTGATTAATGTGTTCAAAGCCTCTCAAGAAATTGAAGCACGGGCTTTGTGGCGTGACCTTACTGATAATCGGGGTAAAGCTTGCGTTTTGTTGGAAGAACCGGAACGCTTTAGCGTCTGGGGCAAAGTCCGCTTAGAACAGATAGGTAACGATACTGGTAGCCATAGCAAGACAGAAATTTTAACTTTGGCTAGTATTATGCTGTTACAGGCTGTATATACAGATATTGGGGATTTTTTGGGGAATCGGCAAGCATCTTTGTTTGAGAAAGATATAGGTAACGTTTTACAACAAAAGCAGTTTCCTCAAGTGACCTCAGCCGATGTAGTGAAATATTTGCTGACTACTCCACCATTACAAATTGGTAAATTGCCACGTTGGCAGGAAACTCACATCATAATTCTCCTGGAAGAACTACACAAACTAGGAAAATCTTATTTTGGAGATACTAACTTTACCAATCAATGGGGCGATCGCTTAGAAGCCATGCCAGAGGGAGAGCGTTCTCTATTTATCAGTTGGTTAAATCAGTCTCCACTGAATAAGCTTTGGCAGTAACATGGGTGTAGTTCAGTAAAAAAACCGTCTATTGACGGTTGCATTTGGTGCTAAATTGTGTATTGCTTGGCAATGAAACGGTCGCAACCGTGAGCAATTGCACCAAGAGTACTGCTAAAGGGCATTTACCTAGTTGAATCAGAATGAGTAAATCTTACGACAGTTCCTATCGTTCTAAATCTCTGTTGACAACTCAGAACATTATTCTTACCTGTCTGGGTTGGGCAGTATTAGCTTTGTTATTCTTTTTGTTGTTTAGTACAAAAATACTGATCAACGGTGAAGAAAAACGGTTTGATTGGTATTTAACAGGTACAACTATTTTTGAGTCTGTAGCGTTTTTGGGTGCAGGTATTTTATGTCTCAGAAATTGGTTTAGTTCCCAAGTGGTTAGTAATCGCCTAGTTTGGCTCTTCTTAGGCGGCGGTATGCTATCCTATTTCATTGGTGGATTAGTTTACACCTATATAGAACAAGAAACGGGACAAAGCCCAGATGCATCTGTAGCCGATATATTTTTTGTACTCAACTACCTGTTTTTGGGTGCTGGCATGATTTTTGCCGTCATTTCTCGCCGGATTAATCTAGAAAAGTGGCAATGGGTGATTGTATTTGCCATTGGCATCTTTGGCAGTCTCATAGCTTGGTGGATTTCACAGCAACAATCGCCAGAACAACAAGCAAATCAAGAATTAATCCCATTTGTTTTAAATTGGTTTTATGTTGTGAGCGATGTGTTACTGTTAATTATTGCCACAGCTATGCTGTTAGCCTTTTGGGGAGGACGAGTTTCATTGTCTTGGCGGATGATTGCCGCAGCAGCATTTTCGCTCTACATCGCAGATATGTGGTACAAATATGCTTCCCCAGGTGCAAATTACCAAACTGGAGACATACTAGAAGTATGTTGGGTGTTTAGTGGAGTGTTATTTGGTATGGGTGCTGCTCTAGAATACGAAGCGTCATTAAGCTTGAAGCGACGTGCTAGTGGACGCAAACGAACTTAACAAAGAATTTTGGTATCTACCGTGAGAAAACTAACAGATTCCGACAAACAAGAAATTCTCAAGTTATATCGAGAGACTGCCGAAACGACTTCGACTTTGGCAGAACGTTATGGTGTAAGCAACTCAACAATTAGTAGACTGCTAAAAAGTACCTTACCAGAAGAAGAGTACGAGTATTTAGTTTCTTTAAAACGTGCTGCTAGAACCCCTGAAGGCAGAGCGCAAGTAAACTATGATCAGTTACCTTTGTTGAGTCAGCCACAGCCACAACCAGAACCACCAAGCTTTGATCAGCAACGTTTGGAGGTTGTGGAAGTAGAACAGCCGCAGAAACCAGAAAAAGAAAAGGTTTCACATCCGGTTGCAGAATCAGAAACCTTTGCCAAGCCTTTACCCTCAATTAGAAGGGTGAAAACTCGTTCCTCAGCTATAGAAAAAACTCCAGAACCAACTGAGGATGAGTTAGAAATTGTTAGACATCAGCCCCAGGAAATTCTCAGACATCAACCCCAGGAAATTCTCAGACATCAGCCGCAGTCACAGGATATTTCCAGACCCCGGCCACAAGAAATTCCTACCATCTCTAGTCCTATTTCTAATCCTATCCTAGAAGATGATCGTACCGATACTAATCTGATTGCGGAGATTTTCGGCGAAGACTTGCTAGATGAGGATGAGTTAGAAGATGATGAGGACTTTGAGGATGAGGACTTCGAGGATGATGATTTTGAAGAAACAAAACCTTTTGTAACTAGACGCAGGTTTGGGGAAGCACCAGTGCAGGTTTTACCTTTATCGGTGGCACACCTACCAAAAACTTGCTATTTAGTAATTGACCGTTCGGCGGAATTAATTACCCGTCCTCTCAAGGATTTTGGCGATTTAGGTCAAATTCCCACCCTGGAAACTCAACAAAGGACTCTGCCGGTCTTTGACAACCATCGAGTAGCCAAGCGTTTTTCTACCAAACGCGATCGCGTGATTAAAATCCCCGATAGTCGAGTGCTACACAAAGCCCGTACCCATCTCCAAGCTAAGGGAATAACTCGCCTGCTAATTGATGGACAAGTCTACTCTCTATCTCTTGTTTAGGTGCTACAGCAGGAGGCAGGAGGGAAAGCCTTTTCCTCTCTGAGTTTCCAGTTTCAGTTTGTACCTAATTTACCTGAAAGGTGCTGTATTCAATTTTGGATTTTAGATTTTGGATTTTAGATAGTTCAATCCAAAATCTAAAGTTTAAAATCTCAGAAAGTAGGGAACAGGGAACAGGGAACAGGGAACAGGGAACAGGCAATAGAAAAAGAAGGCGTTGCTGATTTTGGGGATGAAAACAATTTTGCATACATTCAAAACCCTTGTAGAGACGTTCCATGGAACGTCTCTACACTCAAAAACATCCCGCACTTATGCAACACCAAAAAGAATTTATTTATCTTTTAGATGACATCTGAGGCTAGACGTAACGCCAAGTTGCTAATATCTTGTTTACGAGCTGTTTGCTCTATCCATTCACCAGGGATGCTGTCTAAACCGTAATAAATGCCTGCTAAACCACCAGTTACCGCCGCCGTAGTATCCGTATCTCCTCCTAAATTGACGGCTTTTAAAACTGCTTCGGCATAAGATGAGCTATTTAATAAACACCATAAAGATGCTTCTAAGGTGTGAACTACATAACCACCAGAATTAATCCTTTCTAGGGGAGTATAAGCAATCTTACCATTGAAGATACTGGTAAAATGAGATATTTCCGAGTTATATAGACTACTATTATATAATGGTTTAATTCTTTCTATTCCTTCTAAATAGGCTGTTTGTAAATCTAAATCTCTTAGTAAATTTACTCCAATACTAGTATATATTCCGCAGGCAATTTGGGAACGGGGGTGAGCATGAGTAATTGCCGAAACTTGATGAACTCTAGTGATTAATTCCGGGAAAGTTAATTTTTGATGACAATATGCCATTGGTAAGATTCGCATCAACGAACCATTACCGTTACTATCTTCAGTATCACCACCAGCTTGCAGGGGTGGAGTTCCTTGCTCAAATTTAGCAATAGCTAATCTTGTCGTCATTCCTACATCAAACACCTGTCCGTGTGCTGTCCAATAACCTTCTCTATACCAACGGGAGAAGGAAGCAGCAATGGCCTCTAGGGAAAAACCACTACACAAACATTCTGCTAAACAAAAAGTTAATGAGCTATCATCTGACCATGTTCCCGGCGGTTGATTCCATGTCCCATAACCACGCATGGATGTAACGGGATCTTTTTCTCGTTCCTTACGTCCAGTAAATTCAACGGGTACGCCTAACGCATCCCCAACACATACACCCATTAACCCGGATAAAATTTTGGCAGTGGTCAACATTGTATAAATTAAATAAGCTAAAGTCTTTTTTTACTCTAACTGAAAATCTTTCAACCAGTTAAAATCTGTTTTTATCCAATTTCCATATTTTTATTTTCGTGAAACGAACGGAATTAAACAGATTTTTCTTGTAGTAATCATAACTAACAGCTAAATCTCTGAAATTTAGTGATAGTTTCTAGATAGCATCAATCACAACTATTAATTGGGTAAATTTTTTCAACGTTGGAACATTTCTAATTAATTTTCGACCTAGAATTTAAAAGCAAACCTCCCAAATTTACTTTAAGTTTATGCGACACTTATTCAAGTCTTTAGTCACAATTTCTGCTTTGTCTTCTTTAGTAGTTGTACCTGTATTACTCTCACCTCAACAAGCATTGGCAGAAACCAAAAAAGGTACTGATGCTAATTATGTTGGTGCGGGTATTGCTGCTGGTGTTACTGAAGGTGGACAAACCAATGATGCTCCCACTTTTGGGGGTAATATTACAGGACGGATCAAAGTAGGTGAAACACCTTTATCTGTCAGAGGAAATGTTCTCTGGAGTGATAAAACTAGCGCAATTATTCCTGAACTATCTGTAGATGTTCCCATTGCTCAGAGAACTAATGCTTATATCACTGGTGGTTATTCTTTTGTAGAAAGAGACGGTTTTGCTACTCCTTTGGGTAACAGAAATTCTGTAGTGGTTGGTGCTGGTTTAGAGTCGGAAGTTACTCAAAATATTATGGTTTACACCAATGCAAAACTTGGTCTAAGAGCTTACGAAAATAGCCCTGCTTCTGCTGTAAGTATTAATGCTGGTGTTGGTTATAGTTTTTAGATCAGTCAGGAGAGTTTTAGATTTTGGATTTGAAATTAGTGAATCTAAAATCTAAAATCTAACATGGAAAATTCCTTAGCAAATATCTTTCTTTCAGTCAACCGTAAAAAAATAAATATTTAGTATCTTGTTACACCCTATATGCTGTCCGGTTTTTTTAAGTGTTAATTCACTCAGAAAACCGGCTTTTTACTATGTTAAAATTTAATGTATTTCTGCATATTTCCGACCGGATTTGCGATGTTCGATCGCCCGAAGAAGTAAAACTGACGCTTTATTGAGAAACGTATCTACTGTAATGGTTAACTCTGCTCCTTCCCCCCTTGCCAATCGTAAGCCATCCAAAGTTGAAGGCATCAAAGAAAATAGTAATTTTTTACGTGAACCTGTAGCTACGGAAATTCTTGAGGATACGACCCATTTTAGTGAGAATGCGGTGCAAATCCTGAAGTTTCACGGTTCTTATCAACAGGATAACCGTGATAATCGTGTGAAGGGACAAGAAAAAGATTATCAATTTATGCTACGGACGAAGAACCCTGGTGGTTTTGTGCCGTTTCAACTGTATCTGGCTTTAGATGAATTGGCGGATGAATATGGGAATCATACTTTAAGAGCTACAACTCGCCAAGGGTTTCAAGTACATGGGATTTTAAAGAAGAATCTCAAAAGTGCGATCGCCAAAATTGTGCAAAATTTGGGTTCTACTCTTGGTGCTTGTGGTGATTTAAACCGCAATGTGATGGCACCGCCGGCACCTTTCAAAAATCGCCCAGAATATCAGTATGCTTGGGATTATGCCCAAAATGTGGCTGATTTGCTTTCTCCCCAAACTGGCGCTTACTACGAAATTTGGCTAGATGGGGAAAAGGCCATTAGTGCCGAAGAACACCCAGATGTCAAAGCTGCACGTCAACAAAACGGCAATGGGACAATTTTCGCCAATAATGAGGAGCCAATTTATGGTACTCATTATATGCCCCGGAAATTTAAGGTTTCTGTTACTGTTCCTGGTGATAATTCTGTGGATTTATATTCTCAGGATTTGACTTTGGTAGTGATTACCAATGCACAAGGAGAGTTAAGCGGGTTTAATGTGTTTGCGGGTGGTGGTTTAGGCAGAACCCACAATAAAGAGGAAACTTTTGCTAGATTAGCCGATCCCATTGGTTATGTAGCCAAAGAAAATGTTTATAGCCTGGTGAAAGCAATAGTCGCTACACAAAGAGATTATGGCGATCGCACCGACCGCCGCCATGCTAGATTAAAGTATCTCCTCAATGATTGGGGTGTAGACAAGTTCCGCACCCAGGTAGAAGAGTATTTTGGTCAGCCTGTAGAACCTTCTCAACCTTTACCAGAGTTTAAATATCACGACTTTTTAGGCTGGAATGACCAAGGGGACGGTAAGCTGTTTTTAGGTCTTTCCATTGATAATGGCCGGATTAAAGATGAAGGTGACTTGAAGCTGAAAACCGCTTTAAAGGAAATTATCACCACCTATCAGCTACCAATCCGCCTCACACCTAACCAAAACTTGATTATTTACGATATTGAGCCAGCAAATAAACAAGCAATTCAGAACATTTTTGCTGAAAATGGTGTGGTAGTTGAACCGGAAAAGATTGATACTTTAACCCGCTATGCTATGGCTTGTCCGGCTTTGCCTACCTGCGGTTTAGCAATTACAGAGTCAGAAAGAGCAATACCCGGAATTTTAACCAGGATTCGCACTTTATTAGATAAAGTGGGTTTACAAAACGAGCATTTTGTGGTAAGGATGACTGGTTGCCCTAATGGTTGTGCTCGTCCTTATATGGCAGAATTAGGTTTTGTGGGTAGTGCACCGGAATCTTATCAAGTTTGGTTGGGTGGTTCACCGGATCAGACAAGGTTAGCGCAGGCTTATGTAGATAAGTTGCATCACAATGATATTGAAAGCTTTTTAGAGCCGATTTTTGTCTTTTTTAAGCAGTCCAGAAATGCACAAGAGAGTTTTGGGGATTTTTGCGATCGCATCGGTTTTGAAGCTATCCGCGAATTTGCTGCTAACTACACGCCAGAAACTGACCAAGATGTGATTAAATCTCGTCGTCGGGTGAGTTTGCGGGATGATATTTATCGCAAAGTCAAAGAAACAGCTCAAAATCAAGGTCGGCCGATGACTGAGTTAGTGAATGAGGCTTTGGAGAAATATTTCCAAAGTTTGTAAAGTCTCACGCATTCGCCGTCAGGCGTTCCGCTTGCGGTAGGCGCAAAGGCGCTAAGTTTTTGTGCCTTTGTGTTTTGTGAAGGGGAAGGGGGGATTTATGGTGAGTTTGCAGCGTGTTACTATTGATGTTAGGCAAGTTCAAGGGGAGAAGATTGTTTTAAGAGATGAGCAAGGACATTATTTGCGACGGGTGTTAAGGTTGGAAAGTGGCGATCGCTTTATTGCGATGGATGGGGTGGGGAAATGGTGGTTAGCGCAGTTAACAGGAGATGAAGCGCAGATTTTAGAACCTTTGGAGGTGCGGACAGAGTTACCTGTGAGTGTGACTTTAATCATCGCTTTACCCAAAGGCAATGGTTTTGATGATGTGGTCAGAAGTTGTACGGAGTTAGGTGTAAGTTGTATTACTCCAGTTTTGAGCGAAAGAACTTTATTAAATCCCAGTCCGCAAAAGCTGGAACGTTGGAGGAGAATTGCCACAGAAGCGGCGGAACAGTCGGAACGTGCTTTTGTCCCTACGGTTTTAGAACCTGTAAGTTTTAATATGGCTATCAGTGAAGCAGGAGCAAATCACCGTTTTTTGTGTGAAGCGAGGGGAGAAATACCACATTTTAGCCAAAAAGTCAATAGTTTATCTGGAGAAATTATTATTGCTACCGGACCCGAAGGGGGATGGACACCGACAGAAATAGAAACAGCCCGTAATCATGGTTTTCAGCCTGTTTCGTTAGGAAAAAGAATTTTAAGAGCCGTTACAGCCCCTATAGTTGCTTTATCTTTAGCCGCAGCAAGTTTAGAAAATGTTTAATAATTATTTAGTTGCTAGTTCTTCCATCGCTAACCAGTTTTGATATGCTTCTTGATTTCCAGCAAAAGAAGCAACCGAAATTTGGCGCTCTGGTAAAGGTTTGGTTTCTGCATCAATGGGTGAAAACTTACAATAACAAATCACAATCAGATCAAACCCCATTCCTTCGGGAATATCTGGGGTGTAAGTTTCTACACGGGTAACTTCCCAATCACTGAGACGGTAATGAGTTTTAGCTGCTGGGTGGTTTGCGTCAATGGACTCTTCCACCTGTAAAAACTCTGGAGGACGATAACCGGGTTCTGGTAATGGTTTATCTGAACAGTCGTAATGTTCCGCGATAGTTTTAGTTAATGATTCCGTATGTGCATATTTTCTCTCTCTCCATCCCGGTTGACCCTTCTCAGCACGGAAAACAATCCACTTACGCATTTTTTTAAACCTCAAATTTTCAGTATAAGTAGGAAAGCAGAATTAATTTCACATTGTCATTGCGAATGGAGCGTAGCGGAATGTTCGCGGAGCGTTCCCGTAGGGTAGCAATCGCAAGGGTTTGAGATTGCGTCGCTCCATTTCATTTCGCTCGCAATGACGTAAATAATTTTTCCCACTAACTTATTATCCTGAATTGGCAAATTTAATTTATTTTGTAATGATTGTATAGAAAAATGTTTAGTATGGGTAGGGTGGGCATTTTTTGGTAAAATACTAAGAGATCAACAATTAAAAAAATATCTTTTTTGTAGGGTGTGTTAGCACAGAAAGTACGGCACCTGAAAATTTTACTCTTCTCAGATGGTACGTTACACGACCTTAACGCACCCTACGAAATTTGACTAATGCTATAAATTCTATGAAAATAACATAAATTCGGTATTATCTTCCAGTAGTTTAATTTTTTAATCAATCATTTTTGATTTGCGCTAAATTTAGGTATTTAACAATTAAGTTTTTATCCACATACAGCTTGACGATTTGAGCAAATATCACGTAATTTTCGTGCGTATTCCTGACTGTCATTAATATCAGGTCTAGAATTAATTACCCCTTGTTTTTCCCAGTAAGCAGCAAGTTCCGCACCTGTTTTGGGAGGGTTTTGTAAGACTGGTCTAATTAATAAAATCCGCAGGATATAATCACATAAAGATAAATTTAATTTTGATGCTTCCTTAGATAACTCATTTTCTAACTCTGATGGTAATTCTATAGTTATACTCATTGTAATGCTCCTTTTTTTGGAATTATTATACAGCAATTCTCATTCAAGTAAGGTACAAACAGTAAGAATGGAACGCAGATAGACGCGGATAAACGCAGATGATTTTGTACCTCCTGAGACTAGGAAACGCTGTAATTTGATTATTGTGATATCTATATAATCGGGAAATCAGGAATTAAATCATCAATTTCTTGCATTAAATCTAAAGTTGACTTTAACGCTACTACAATTTTTTGATAATGGGTAATTTCTGCATTGGATAATACACGGTTAACGCTTTTGCGGTCTTTCAACCACTTTTCTAAAACTTGATAACCACCAATTTTAAATTCCCAAATTTCTGGGGAAATTCCTGTAAAGTAACTTTGTTTATTAATATTTACGGTTTGCTGTTGAGGGTTATAACTGACTTCAGTAACTTGATTATTTCCCGTGCTTTCATAAGTTGTAATTAAATTATTGAATTGAGCAGATTTGAGTAAATGTAAATTAACTAATTCTTTCCCTTTCATAGCTAAAGAGTTAAATAATTCTCTATTGCTGGTGAGAGGAAGTCGCGGAAAATCTATTTTTAAAAATTCTACGTATCTGGTGCGATAGGTGGGACTGTGAAAAATAGCATAAGCATAATAAAATATTTGTTCCGGTGTGGGAGTAAAACCTAATTTTTCTTGGATAGCTTGTAAAAATTTTGGAGATAAATTAGGAGTTCTTTCTAAAAATAGGTTTGTTTGTGCATTTTGTGTATTAGGATAAGTGTAAAGAGGAAACATAGTTGGCCTTCCTCTGTTACTGAAAAAACAACGATTATCAGCAATGTGATTACAAACTGCAAAATGTGTATATTGATTGTCTCCTGATGCTACTTGTCGCATTGCTAAAAGACCTAAATTTTCTTGAAGTAAATTTTTTAAAACCTTTTCTTGCTTCCTTCTTAAAATTTCATGATAGTATGTAAATCTTATATCAAATGGTCTATAATATATAGGAGTAATTAATTCTTCTTTTACACCATCCTGAATAATTAATAAACGAGATTGAAAAAAGTTCCAGTTTTCAGATTCTTCAATTTGATAAATTTCGGTAATTTCTTGATTAAGAATTTCTGTATTAGCTAATTGTTGTATAAAATCTTTAATTTGATTTTGTTCAAAACCAATCAAGGCTTTATCTTTTCCTGTTTCTATGACGTTGGAGAATGTCAAAAATATATCTTGGAGACTCCAAAATGTTTGATATTCTTTCTCTAGGTCTAAAGAGGAAATCTTAGGTTTAAAAAAATAATTTGGTTGAGTTGGTTTTAATTCTATCCATTCCACATCATTTAATTGTTTTGCTGCTAAAAAATCATATTTATATTCACGACTTCCCCAAAGATCATAATAAAATACCTCAGCCATTTCTTTAACATCATCTCTAGATTTAAAAGCTTTAGAAAAATAATGAGGTGCGCTTTTTTCTCGTATCGCAATTAAAATCGCTACTCCTTGCTGAATATCAAACACATTTTGATCAGTACCCCCATCTGGTGCGGTTTCTTTTAATAAAGAATTTCCATGTAAATCAATTATATATAATTTGTCAAAATATTTTAATAACTCTTCTCTCATCCCCCGATGAATCAAACCATTGAGATAGGAATGATTTGTAATAAAACCAATTACACCATATCCTGTTTTTTCAATTTGAGCATGAGCAAAACGAATAAATTTGATATAATCATCATCTAAAGGTTGAATATTTTTCTCACCTTCTAATCTCACTCTTCCTTTATAACGTTCTAACATTTCCCCAACATGGGTGACTTCTGTAATAGTTGTTCCGGGTTTTGCAGTTTTATAAATTTTGTTCCAGTCTGTTCCTGTATATTCAACATCTGCTAAATATCGCGTTTCTTGGTTCACTACAGTTTTACGTTTACTAGCATTTTGGGAACTAACAGAATAAGGGGGGTTTCCTAAAACTACAATAATGGGAACTTCCGTTTTTACCTCTCCCGCTTGACTTGCTTCTTTCGCAATAATTTGACTCAAAATTAAATCAGCTTGTTGTATTCCTTCTTCCAACGCATTAGTTAAATAAATCTTTAACCGTTCTCCAGTTTGGAACTTATACCCAATAGCTGTTAATAATAACCCTAGTTTTAAATGTGCGATGGTGTAGGGAGTCATTAAAATCTCAAATCCAAATAAGCGACTTAAAAGCCGTTTATCCCTTAAAAATCTATCCCAACGACTGACTCCGTAACTTTCGTTTTGATGTTCGTAAATTTGTTTAATGACTTCATATAAAAATGTTCCTGTACCTGTTGCGGGGTCAAGAATGGTTACATTTCGACTTGCTAAACCATCTTCTAAATCAAAAACTGTATCTAAAATATGATTAACCGCTTTGACGATAAATTTAACTATCGGTTCAGGTGTATAATAAACTCCTCTACTTTTTCTTAATGAATATTCATACTCAGCCAAAAATGTTTCATAAAAATGAAAAATTGGGTCTTGGGTGCGGGTTTCTCGGCCAAAATGTTCTAACACGCTGGCCATGTCTACTTCATTTAAAAAATCTACTAAAAGTTCAATAGATTTTTGAATTTTGCTAACGCTATCGGTAGCAATGACGATATCAAATAAACCTTTGAGAAAGGGGACTCTATCACTAATATAAGCACTAGCAGTTATGCGATTAAATGCAAATTGTCCGGGGTTTTGTGCGTGACCAATTTTTGCGGTAAACAAACCAAAAGCAATAGTTTGAGCATACATATCCGCAAAACGCTCGTTATCTATATCTGGTAATAATAAATTTTTAAATGTTTGTTGTAATTGATGTAATTCTCTATTATTTTCTTCTGTTTCTTCTTCTAAAATTAATGCTGTTTCAATCGCATACCTAATAGTTTTCGTGTAAGAGGCCATTTCTCTGGCTAATTCATAATAGTTATTAATATCTTTGGTTTTTTGGGTGAGAAATGATTGCAATAATTCTGTTACTGGTGTTACATCTGAAACTAAATTAATTTTACTTTGTTTAAAATCTCCTAATTTCGCTATTTTCTGACATTCTCCATCTACATACCAGCGAAATTCTAAATAATTAGTCAAAATTAAGTTATAACCAATATTAGATTCTAGATAACGTTTTAATTGTTGTGTTTTTTCGATTTTAGCCAAATTAACATTAATGTCTTTAGCTTCAATATAACCCAATAAAACACCATCACTTTTTCTAATAGTTAAATCAGGTATACCAGCTTGATTACCTTTTTCTTCGATAGTCGCATTAATCCCAATTGCTAAACTTTCAATTAATTTTTTAAGTGCGGGGTAATGACTGCGTTCTCCTCCGCGTTGAATGTTGTCTTGTAAGTCTTGGAGATAATTAGTAAAGTCAGTCATGAGGAGAATAAAATCTAAGATAAAAATTTATTTTATGATGATAACATATTTTTGAGAATTATTGTGTTTTTGGGAAATTATTAACAAAAATAAATATTTAAAAGCTTTGTATATTGTTGTGTTGCTTAATTTCACCCAAACTATACTAATAATTCCTGTTGGATTAATTCAATTTTTTCTAATCGGTCATTTGCTAATTGTACATAATCGGGATTTATTTCTATTCCTAAATAATTTCGGTTTAAATTTCTGGCTGCTATGCAGGTTGTTCCGCTACCGCAGAAGGGGTCAAGGACAAAATCATTTGTTTGAGTTAATAATTTGATGAGTTCTTGAATGATATAAATTGGATAAACTGCGGGGTGATGATTATCTTTTGTGATTTCTACGGGACTTTCGATAATATCTTTTTTTAACCGATTTCCTAAAATTCTGATAATTGTAAAACCATTATTTTTGATTTGGTTGTTTCTTCCTCCATCTTGTCCACCATAGGCTAATTTATGTATTCCGTTGATTTTCATTCTAAAGCCTTCGATTTCTCCGCGATGGACTGCGGAAATGGCTTCGTTTAAGGCTTGACGTGCATTTGCTTTTTGTGCTGGTGTTAAATTGGAACTTTCGATTAAGTCAAAATATTTTTGACCTAATTTTTCAGAAGGTTTGCTTTTGTTGGTTTTGTTGATGATGTCTAAATGTTTTAAATAATTATCTAAATCAAAATAATAATCTTTGGATTTGGCAAATAAAAAAAATGGTTCTGTGGCTTGTATTAATTTCTTTTTATCTTGTCTGGGGGTGGGGTTGAGTTTTGACCATGTGATTTGATTAATGAGAGAAACGTCTGTATTTTCAATAGCTAAGATGGCAAATTTATATGGTATCAGCGATAAACTACCATTTATATATTTATCACCTAAATTAAAAACTATTACACCTGTTTCTTTGACTGTGCGTACACATTCGCGGAAAATTTGTAGGAGGTTGTCTAAATATTCTGTTTCTGTTTTTTCGTTCCCTATTCCTAAACTACCATTACCATAATCTCTTTGTTGAAAATAGGGTGGTGAGGTGATGATTAAATCAAATGTGTTATTTTCTATTTGTTTAAGTAAAGATAGACTGTCACCTAAAACGATTTGATTTTTCAATTCAATAATTTGCTTCATTGCCATTTTTGTTTAAATAATGTAAGTTGCCCTTTAGGGGAAATGTCTGAATCAGGATGTCCAGGATTTAAGGATTTACAGGATGAAAATAGGAATTTTATCACCTATTACTCGTCATCAATTAGACATTACCAGCCTCAACTATAGCATTCCTGTTTGATTTTTGAAAAATAGGTCGGTGGGCATTTCCTACAGTTTTTCGCATCTGTTCAGTGTTTTAGCAAAAATGCCCACCCTACATATAGTAATATTTCTCACACTCAAATTTTCCGCGTAATTATCTGCGTTCATCTGCGTTCATCTGCGTTCATCTGCGTTCATATTTAATATCACTTTTTTGCCAAGAAAAACAACAGAAAAGGTAAAGGACACAGCATTGCTGTGTCCCTAGAAAAGTTTATAGAGTATTGTATTTTACTTTATTTCTAAAAAGTGGTTATGGTTTCCAGTCCTTGGCGAGTTCTACAATGCCTTTTGAGCCGTCTATTTTGACAGATTGACCGTCCTGTAAAATGTAAGTAGCTCCACGGACATCCATGACAGCAGGTATACCGTATTCACGGGCGACAATTGCACCATGAGATAATTTACCCCCGGCTTCGGCTATTAAACCACCGGCACGGACTAGGAAGGGTGCCCAACCAGAATCGGTGTAAGGTACTACTAAAATGGTGCTTCTGTCAATGTCTACTGCTTCCTGTAGACTACGTAAGACTTTTACCCGTCCTTCGACTTGACCGTGACTAGCGGGAATGCCTAATAATATGTTGTCTGCACGGTCTATGGTGGTGGGTGTGGGATGGGGAGGATTATAACCGTAGACTAGGTAAGGAATTTCGGTGATTTGGCTATCTTCTCTATGTTGCGATCGCCTTTTTTCGATTAAATCACTTAATTGGTTTCGCAATACTAAATCTGTACCTGTAACTAAGCTGCGAATTTCGTTAATCTCTAAAAAGAAGATATCCCCGACTTGGTTTAATAACCCAACTTCTAACCATTTCTTTTCTAAACTCAGAAAAGTCCAGCGCAATTCCGCTAATAAGCGTGAATAAACTTCTGTAACTCTCCCTTTTAAATCTACCCGTTTTTGTACTAACTTACGTTGGCGTTTACGTTCTTCAGTAGTTAAAGGGTTAATTTCATCTTGCTGTAATAGCTGGATAAAGATTTGTTGGACTAGCTGTGGTTGTTCTCTCCAGGTGGGGACGGAAATATCTGTTCCGACTTGGCTTAAATAACCGTAATCTTGCAATAATTCCTCAAATTCATAGAGGATTTTTTCACCTTCTGGGGTTTGGGCTAATTGTGTAAAAACAGTTTCTGGGTTAACTTCTGGTAAAATTTCCTTAGCGTCGGCGGCTAGGAGTTGGAGCGATCGCATCGAAGCAATTTCGGGAGTAACGCTATGATCTATTTGTTCATCTTTTACCCCAAACACTGCTTGACGTAAAGCTGCACTCACAGGTGCTAAAATGCTGTAATGTGTACTACGGTGTAATAGTTCTAAAACCATATCAACCCGGTTTAAAAGTTGATGCGGTTCAAATTCTTCTACCAGTTCATTCGCTAATTGAGTTAAAGCCGGGATGAAATAACGCCGATAATCCCGCTTAAAGTCTTTTTCTAGGTTAATTTCTCGCTGAAGTAGTTTTGTTAACCCTGGTAAATTTTCCAAGGTGGAATTTAAGGGGGGTTTGCTCATTTTTGAACCTCTGGTGAGGAAGTCTAAACTTTCTGCTGGTAAACCCATCCGCAAAAAGATATCACCGAGGAAAGTGGCGTTAAAATAAGCTCTAGCGAAGTGTAAATCTGCCGTTTCATTAAAGTCTACACCCCGGACGCGATCGCCTAACACTAAGGTAAACAATTCCCCCCACACTCCACAGGTCAAGGGACGATTAATAGACCAGGTGAGAGGGTGTATCACTCCGGGAATGACTTCCGCAGCTATTTTCCGCGTCCAAATTGGTAATAGGGTGGTTATTGGTCGTGATTGTAGCACCCATAAAGTTTGACCATCATAACTCCATTCCACATCTTGGGGAACGCCATGATAACGCTTTTCTAAACGTCGGACTAAATAGGCAACTTGCTTAATGATGGCTTGGGGGATTCTTCCTTTCCCTTCAAATTTCACACAGGCTAATTTTTCATCTCCCACCACAAATACGCGATATTCTTCTGGGGTAACTTTTCCTGAAACTACCTGTACAGGATTTCCGGGTAAAGCTTCAATTACCACTGCATCCCCCTGTTGAGTAATGGGGTCACGACTAAAGGCTACACCAGAATAAACGCTTTGTACCTGTTGTTGGACAACTACCCCCATTCCCTTGTCTTTTGCACCCCGGTCACGGCGATATTGCACGGCGGAAGGGTTATGATAGGAAGCTTGAACAGTAGCGATCGCCTCGGCTAATTGTTGATTGCTGGTAACATTAACCACAGTGGTATACTGTCCAGCCGCCGAAGCTTGTTCTGTATCTTCCCCAATCGCTGAAGAACGCACCACCAAGGGGGAAAGTTCCGACGGTTGAAGAAAATCTACTAAAATCATCGGGTCATCCAGAGGCGCTAACACCCAACCTTTAGGCACAGGATAACCCCAACGCTTTAACTGGGCTAAAGTTGCCGCTTTCCCTCCGACTACAGCCGGATCTAATTCATCATCTAAAGTAGCGATGGCATTTTCTCCCTGTAAGTATGCCATCATTCCTTGAGATTCAGGATCAGCTTGCTGCAATGGTAATTCTAAATCATCAGGAATTTGCCCATAAATCCAACCCATTAAAGCTACTAACACCGTAGCGGCTAAAATTCTCGCTATGTCTTCCGCATGAAGGATGGCCACCACAACAGGTATAAGAATCAAAACCCCATATTTAATTTTTTCACGAGAACGCAAAACTATAAAACCCAAAGCAGCGACTAAGCTAATATAGGTTGTTGCCAAAGGATCATGCAGTAAAAAGCCCCAAACTACATTGGTTGTTCCTGCACCTCTACCTACAGCAAATCTACCAATAACTAAGGCGATTAAAGCTATTAATTCCCAATATCCTTGAGATGGAAAAAAGGTATGTGCTAAAGAAACAGCAATGATACCTTTCAAGGCTTCTGACCCTACGGCCAAAATCCCTACTAACCGACCCCCATGATAAAAAGCGGCAGAAACACTAATATTTCTTGTACCAATTTGTGCTAACCGCTTGCCTTTCAAAGCCCGTGCAATCCAAGCAATAAGCGGCATTGCCCCTAAGAGTGGGCAACCAATTAGAATAATTAATAGACCCCAGAGTTGAGACATTACGATCAAGTTTAGATTTTAGATTTTAGATTAATGATGCCTCTAAACTCTCTCATCTCACAATCTTCAATCTGTGCAAAATTCCAGAACTTCTTAAAAATTTTTTTATATCGCTAGGCAGTTGTAATAATTATTACTCTGGATTACGGAGTGCAGGGTGTGGGGTGCGGAGTGCGGTAGAATTGACACTCACCGCGCTAGAAGCACGGTGATTCTTTGTTCACAGACTCAACTTGCTCAAGCAGGATTTCTCCAACTTGAGTAGAGGCCGAATCTCCCAAAGCGTTGGGATCTAAGATCCAAGTTCCGGTATGCCCTACCGTACTCAAGGCTAATTTCAGAATATTAATTGCGGCATTCCAATCCCTATCCATCACAAACCCACACTCACAAACATGAGTTCTTGTAGATAGAGATTTTTTCACCACCGCACCACAATTAGAGCATTGTTGAGA
>DATGXB010000040.1:0-58513 GCA_035299225.1 Nostocaceae cyanobacterium
GCAAGAAATTAATCTAGGTAAAACCACAAATCAGAACTTTGTTAGTATTCCTCATGCTCGATTTATAGAGCAATTAAAATACAAGGCTGAATTGGTAGGAATTACCGTGTTGATTAATGAAGAATCTTATACTTCTGCGGCTTCATTTTTAGATTTAGACCCCATTCCTGTGTACAAAAAAGGAGAAACACACAACTTTAGTGGCAAGCGAATTAAACGCGCTTGGTACAAATCGAAAGATGGCAGGCTGATTCATGCGGATATTAATGCCAGTCTGAATATCGCCAGAAAAGTAGTCCCGGCGGCTTTTAGCTTAGGGATAGAGGGTATTGCAGTTTGCCCATTCCGGGTTACACCGGTCAAAGTAGCTTGAGGACATTTGTCCATAAAATTACTAACTGTTATGGTTTCAATAGGTGAAAAATTTATTTATGGTGAAAAGATAAAAACTAGACAGGAAAAGAAATTATAGATGGTTCAAGCACGCAAACAATTTGGACAACATTGGCTAAAAAGTGAAAAAGCTTTAAATAACATTATAGAAGCGGCGGAATGTCAACCAGGCGATCGCATTCTGGAAATCGGACCCGGTACGGGGATTCTGACACGGCGGTTACTTCCCCTAGTAGAATCACTGTTGGCAGTGGAAATTGACCGGGATTTGTGCAAGTTATTAGCCCAACATTTGGGAGGAAAGGAAAATTTTTTACTACTACAGGGTGATTATCTCAGTTTAGATTTACCACCATTGCTGGTCAATTTTCCCAATTTCCAAAATCAAAATAAGGTAGTGGCCAATATTCCCTACAATATCACGGGTCCAATTATAGAAAAACTCCTGGGAACGATCGCTAATCCCAATCCTCAACCCTATGATTCTATTGTACTGTTGATTCAGAAGGAAGTAGCCGACAGGTTAAAAGCTCAACCAGGATCAAGAGATTGTGGTGCTTTAACTGTACGAGTGCAATATTTAGCAGATTGTGAGTTAATTTGTCCCGTTCCAGCTAGTGCCTTCCAACCACCCCCAAAAGTAGATTCGGCGGTAGTGCGGTTACGGCCACGACCCCTAGAACATCCAGCCCATGACCCGAAACACTTGGAAACTCTAATTAAATTGGGTTTTGCGGCCAAGCGGAAGATGCTACGCAATAACTTACAGTCCATCATCGAACGCGATCGCCTGACAGAATTATTAGAACAATTAGAAATCAATCCCCAAGTACGGGCAGAGGATCTAAGTGTCCATCAATGGGTAAACTTAAGTAATTGTTTAAATTAGGATGTCGGCTTCTGTTGTGAGTGTCAGCCAAACGGCTGTATAGAAGTCGAGGGAATGGGAAACTAATTATGTATTTCTCCTGCCTCCTGCCTCCTGCCTCCTGCCCCCTGCCTCCTGCCTCCTGCCTCCTAACTAAATTATGCGTTCCTATAGATTGATTGCACCGGCGAAAATTAATTTATATCTAGAAATCATTGGCGATCGCGCTGATGGTTTTCATGAGTTAGCCATGATTTTGCAAAGTATTGACTTAGCAGATCAAATTGAGATCCAAGCTGCTGATACTGACCAAATTCGGGTTTACTGTCACCATCCCCAAGTACCCACAGATAAAAGTAACTTAGTTTATCGGGCGGCGGAACTGATGGCGCGGCAATTTCCCGAAGCTTTTAATAATTTCGGGGGTGTAAATATTGACCTGAAAAAAAATATTCCCGTAGCTGCGGGTTTAGCTGGAGGTTCTACCAATGCGGCTGCGGTGTTAGTGGGGATAGATTTACTATGGAATTTGGGATTAACTCAAGTAGAATTAGAAGAACTAGGGGCGATATTGGGTTCTGATGTGCCTTTCTGTATTGGGGGAGGAACAGCGATCGCCACAGGTAGAGGTGAACAACTCTCGCCCTTACCCAGTTTAGACAATATATATATAGTTTTAGCTAAATATCGCAGCTTGGAAGTTTCCACCGCCTGGGCTTACAAAACCTATCGCCAAGAGTTTGGTAGTTCCTATTTGCGGGACACCGAAAGTTTAGCAGCTCGTGCCAAAGCGGTACACTCAGGCGAAATAGTCAAAGCAATTTTAGCTAAAGATGCTACCGAAATCGCCCACAAATTACATAATGATTTAGAGCGAGTAGTTTTACCAGCTTATAACCAAGTTTTACAACTGCGAGAACTATTTGCACAACAACCAGAAGTGTTAGGCACAATGATGTCTGGTTCGGGTCCCTCAGTTTTTGCCATCGTCGAATCACAAGCCCAAGCCGAAGCAGTTAAACAGCAAATTCGCCAAGCCATCCCCGACGAAGATTTAGAATTATTTGTAACAAAGACAATTAATCACGGGATTCAAGTAAAATCATGAATCAACCAAACCCCACACCACCCACAGAAAATGCTCCCCCTACATCTCCCACCCCCTCCCGTTGTCTCACAGGGGCGGTAATGTCTGGCGGACTAGCTTACGCTATGTATTCCCTAATGATCGCGATCGCCACCACCTTCGCCACCAAACCCATTCACTCAGATAACCAAATCGTCCTCAATATTGCCTCAGCCGTCAGAACCTTAGTAGTCGGTGTAGTAGCTTTAGGTACTGGTATTTTTGGCATAGTTGCGATCGGTTTAACAGCCCTAGCCATCCAACTATTAATCCAACAACTCACTAAAGCCAAAAGTTACAGCAGGGAACAGTCAATAGGCAACAGGCAATAGGCAACAGGCAATAGGCAACAGGCAATAGGCAACAGGCAATAGGCAACAGGCAACAGGCAATAGGCAACAGGCAATAAATAGATAATTTATTTTTTTTCCCCCTGCCCCCTGCCTCCATCCTCATCTAGCCACTGGTACAGGACTAGCCAACTGTGGGCGATTTTTCAAAGATGGCACAACCGATAAAACTTGTTGTTGCTGTTGTTTTTTCCAAATAGTTGGTGATAAACCATGATGTTGGCGAAATTGACGGGAAAAATGACAAGTATTTTGATAGCCGATTTGATTAGCAATTTCCTCCACTGTTTGATTAGTATTTTTTAATAAGATACGTGCAGCAGCCATTCGACGCTTGACAATCCAATCATTAACCGTTACCCCTGTTTGTTTAGCCACTTGAGTAGTTAAATAAGCAGGAGAATAACCCACTGCATCCGCAACATCAGCTAAAGTAATACCTTCGTGATAATGAGCTTCAATATAGTCAAAAACTTCTTTCAGATGAGGAACATCAGGAAAAATTGATTCTGAATTAAGTACAATATTAGTTGGTAGTTCTGTGCTTCCATAGGGGTTGGTAGTATACCAATAGCGAATTAAAGCTTGTTTCTCCAACCGAATAGCGATCGCTCTTAACAACTCATCCACTGTAGATGGTTTAGTTAAATAATCATCTGCACCCAACTCCATTGCTTTCCGCACAGTAGATTTAGAATTACTCCCAGTCAGAAAAATAAAAGGAATAATTGCCGTCAGTGGATCTTGACGCAACGTAGATAAAACAGTATAGCCATCCATTCCCGGCATCACCAAATCACAAATTACTAAATCTGGTAAATGTTGATATGCTTTTTGAATACCCACAAAACCATTTTCCGCGTCAATAGTTTCAAAACCTTCAGCTTGTAAACTATTTAAAAATAGATTGCGGGTAGTAGTGTCATCTTCAATGACAAGAATTTTTTTGGATGAGACAAGAATTTTTTTGGATGATTCGTACATCATGTTTCCTATCATGATAATATTGCCCTCTAATCATCAAATTTTTTAGATTAAGTAATCAAGCAGAATAAATTACACAAATTCTTTCCCTGCACCGCACTAAGCATAGTCGAAGTGTTCCCTACCTCCATCTGTGAATTTAATTTTGCATGACTATTTACTCCAAATCAGAAACTCAAATTCAATTGCATGGAAGGCAATTTTACGGTAAATGTAGTACCAACGTTTACTTCACTTTTTACACTAACTTCTCCTTGATGCAAATCCACAAGAGTTTTGACAATTGACAAACCCAAACCAGTACCAGGAACATCCTCAACATTACTACCCCGGTAAAATGGTTCAAATAATCTTTCTAGCTCCCCTTTAGGAATACCTAATCCCCTATCTTTGACTTGAAAAATCACATTCCCTTCTTCATAACTGAGGACTAAATCTACTACACTACCAACAGGTGAATACTTAACTGCATTTTCTAGTAAATTATGCAAAACTATCTCTATTAATTTTTTATCAATCCAAACTGTCAGATGATAAACCTGATTAATAAAATTAATGGGACGATGATATAGAATTGGGACTTTGACCATAAAATCTTGACAGAACTGAAGTAAATCAAGCGGTTCTGGTTCAAAGATAATGTTTGATGTTTCTGTCTTCGCTAACAACAAAATATTATCCATCATCTGGCTTAATTGCTCCACTGCCATTTGAATATTCTCTAGTAAAGGTTGAACTTTCTCTTCTTTCCAATCATGAATATATCGCTGAAGTATACTATTAGAAAAAGAAACCACATTTAGCGGTGAGCGAAATTGATGACAAATCATAGCTACAAAATGTGATCTGAGTTCATTTTGTTTCTTCTCTTTCTCTAAAGTTTGTTCTAACTCTAATTCTTTCTTTTGGAGTGCAATAATCTCTTGCTGTAAATATTCTTGGTTCTGTTTGGATTTGCCAGTCCATTTGTTAACATTCAAATCTACAACTGCATTACTTTTTTCTTGTAAAAAAGCACAGCTAAACTTTTGATTGTGAACTTGGATATAAGTAAGATTTACATCTGCTAGAAAAATCCGCCCAGTTTTGGTGCGATATCGTGATTTAAAATAGAGATGATGTTGATTAATTAGATGTTGCCATTGTTCCGACCAATTACATAATGAACCATCTAAATCTAAATCATGTAGTCTCATTGACAATAATTCCTCTTGGGAATACTCAAACAATTGACAAGTTGCCTTATTGACATAAATGAATTGAGCATTCTTACCCAAACAAAAAGCCACATTTACAGCCTGATTAACTAGAAAATCAGCAAAATTTAATTCTAATTCTGGCTGTATTTCTAGTTGAGAATCAGATTGAAATAATGCAGAGTTGCCAGAATTCATATCCTTTTTTACTCCTTGCAATCATCCGCCAATATCGCCCTATTTGAATTGATGATCAAGAATCATTACAATTACTATTGCTGTATTAACTCAGAAAATTAACAAATTTAGTTAAGGCCGGAATAAAAATAATTCTATCAATAAAAGCTGAATATATTTCATTTTGTTGTATGACTTTGTATCATAATAAAATCCAAGTATTCATGCAGCTTTCAGATTATAACCTTAACTAAAAAATTCCAGATGTAATGATTTTCCTCCACGGATTTTATAATGCTTTATACACAGATAATAATGAATTCAAAAAGGTATAGCTATTAGGAAATAAGAGGTAAGTAAATCAAATTTAAAACTGGAAGTTGGAGTAAGGATATTTTGTGTTTTGACACAATCGTTATCTTAAGAAGGCTTCACAAACCTATACAGACAAGCATACCCCTACCTCTCACATCCGATTTCTTTATGATAACTAGGATGGAGTTATAACTTGTTTTTTTAATTTCATGTTGATACATCTGCCACAAGTCTAAATTTTTGTCAACTTGATTTTATGGCTTTTTGTTCTGGTAGTCCCTCCTGAAAGATGAGAATTGCTGCTGTTTAGTTGAGATTGTTTTCATTTGCTCTCTCAGGGATTAAACTACAGATGAATATTGTAGTTCATCCATCAGAGGGTATAGTTTTTTAGGAGTAGTTACTCACTCTTTACAAAAATCTCTACCCAAAGCAATAGAAAGAGTTACAACTTAATGTATTGAAGAATACAGATATTTGAAAAAATAGAGGAGTAAATTTAGTGAAACTCATGTTCTGTCTAGAATACAGCATCTAGTAAATGCCATTAGTTTAGGCAATTTATCTGCCAGTATATTTACACTCAATCCTAATGTTAATTCTGTTTGAAGTTACCATTTATCCCCACAGGCCAGAATCCTGGAATAATCAGAAACAAGTCTAATAAGAGTAGGCTAATTAGTCCCATATTTATACAATCATGGTATAACCATATCATATTTATATTGTTGTACTTTTTGACCAACTGTTATAGCTAACTGAGATAGCTATTATGGATACGATGTATAAATTAGTACGTAAAATATTTATTAAAAGTTAATAAATATTAAAAAAATATCAAGAGCGAAAAAAAGGACAAATCAATCAAAAAATATTTCATGTATTCCTGAGCTAAATTTGAGTAGGCTTAACGAAGAAGTTGTTTGTGCAATACGATTAATCTGAATGGGCTGGTTTAGCTAGATATCTATAGGCTGGCATTATTGCCGCACTGGCTGGTTAAATCTGCCCCCTACTTAATAGAACTAATTGGTTAATTACAGATTTCATCATGGGATGCAAGTGCAACTTTTTCAGCAGTATTACTAGTTAAAACTGCAACTTAACCACTGCCAAGCTTTGGCAAACAACTCAAAGAAATTGTACATGGAGGAGTGTCTACTATGAATCAAAATATTACTGGTTACAATTTCCAAGCCAGTAAAAAGATTAATACTGATCAAGTCGAGCAAATTGTCAAAGCAATTATGGCTGGTAAGTATTCTTGGGCTTGTGTGTTAATTTTGAAATTTGCTGGTTATAATCCCATAGATTATATTCCCTACCGTACTTATATCAGACTACTGAAAAATAACTGTCTATTGGCTGGTTCTCAAAATAATCAAACTAATAACAAAAACCTAGACAAATTAGAAATGAAGTCTAATTGGTTTCATGTTTAATGATAGTAACCAATTTGTATATTTTGCAGTAATTTTTTTACAAATTTAGGATGAGGAATAAAACAGGAGTGTGATGGCGAAACTTCCGCCGTAGGTGATCACTTAATTCATAATTCATCCCTATCCCTAAATATATTTATGATTTACCCTGTCACAGTTTCTAATACTTGTCTCCAACCGATTCTGAGAGAGATTGTCTGGCATAAAAGGCTAGAAGTGGCACAAATACAGCAAGAAATGTCAATAGCTTCTTTGCAACGTCAGTTAACTGCTGCTCCAACGGTCAGAGACTTTTTTACGGCTTTACAGCAAAGTGCTTCTCAACCTGCGCTAATTGCTGAAATTAAAAAAGCATCACCTTTTGTAGAAAAAACTGGTGAAAATTTTGACCCCTTAACCCTTGCTCAAAGTTATGAGCGTGGTGGTGCGACTTGTATTTCTGTCGCTACTGATCAGAAGTTCTTTCAGGGTGGCTTTGACCATTTACGTATTATTAGACATCGGACTTCAATACCTCTTCTGTGTAATGATTTCATTCTTGATCCTTGCCAAATTTATTTAGCGAGGGCAGCAGGTGCTGATGCAGTGTTATTAATTGCTAGTATTCTCACAGATCGGGAGATTCAAAACTTCCTGCGTGTGATTCATTACTTAGGGATGAATGCTGTAGTAGAAGTTCATGATTTAGCTGAATTAGACCGGGTGCTGAAATTAGATGATGTGCGTATAGTAGGAATTAATAACCGCAATTTAGAAAATTTAACAGTTGATATTAACACCACTGAAACATTATTAGCAACTAGGCGATCGCATCTGCAAAATCTCGGTATTCTTGTTATCAGTGAAGCAGCCATAGAAACACCTGCTGATTTATCTCTCCTCGTGGATGCTGGTGCACAAGCGGTTATAGTTGGAGAACCTCTATTACCGATTAGAGATGTAGAAGCATCACTACACAGTCTAATACAGACCATTTCCCCCTTCTACAAAGACCTCTTCCGAAAGAAAGTGAAGGGATAGTTGACAGAAAAACGATCACAACAATCATAATATTTGCTTCCTGGTGCTTTTTCACCCCTTTCTAGGGGTGATTTTTATGTTGATACTTTCACGATTTGAATCAGAAGCACCCAAACAGGCAGAAATCATTAATTATTCCCCCCTCTCCCACCTTTTACCATTAGCTTTGATTAAGAAAAATAATATACATTTATACTGACATTAGTCCATAACTGAGATACAATGTAATCACGTACCTCTTAAGGTTGAGTTGCAGAATATGTTGATCAGGATGCTGGCTAATGACCCTATTCTGTTTATCAGAATTATTGTCATAGTAATAATGTCAATTTGTATACATGAGTTAGCGCATGGGTTTGCAGCCTTGAATCAGGGTGATGATACACCCCAGAAAACCGGACACATTACCCTTAATCCTGTAGTACACATGGGTTGGCAATCAATTATCTTTCTGTGTTTAGCTGGTATTTCCTGGGGACAAATGCCTGTGAACCCATCAAATTTTCGTCATCCTAAATTCAGCAATATTTTGGTTTCTGTCGCTGGGCCATTATCAAATCTGGTATTAAGCCTTTTATTTTTAAGCATAATTAAGTTAGTTACCTGGACTCAGTTTTCACAAGTTATCAGTTTAGACTTTTTATATCTAGCCGCCAGTATTAATCTACGCTTAATGTTGTTTAATATGTTGCCAATTCCTCCTCTGGACGGCTTTCATGTATTTAGTGAATTTTTTCCAGGATTAAAAAAATTAGAAGGGACTCAATTCGGATTATTTGCTCTCATGTTACTGTTTATCATGCCAGAATTTGGAGAGGGATTAGCTGAAATTTCTGATTTGATTATTCACAGCTTTTTAAGTATAGGGTAATTATAGCAGGAGGCAGGGGGCAGGAGGCAGGAGGCAGGAGGCAGGGGGCAGGAGGCAGGGGGCAGGAGGCAGGAGGCAGAGGGGAAAGGAGAATTAATTCCCTAATGACTAATGACTGTTCCCTGTTCCCTGTTCCCTGTTCCCTGTTCCCTGTTCCCTGCTGTAAAGCCAAAAAAAGAGAGTGGGAGGAGGCATTACCAAGCGCCATTTCACTCCCACTCTACTAGATGCTGCTGAAGAGAACCAGAATATTAACAAAGGCTAACCGCTACTTAGGGGGGTAATTTGCAGGTGTAGCGATCGCATTTATTATATTCCTAGTGCAGCAATCACTTAGTTGTTCACTTTGTTTAGACAACTTCCACAAGTCAAACGCCTTGCTTTCGTTTGTCTAATTTAATTTAACCTGCTTCTTCTGATGTGAGTTGCCACTTTGGCACATTTCTTCAATTTTTTCTCTGTCCATGATTAACAACTCAAACCAGAAGTCTATGATAAAGATAATGCCAGTATTTTTCTATCCGCTTTACTCAACAGATGAAGAAGAAAGGGCATTACAACAGTATTTTAATCAGCATTTTAATCAGTATTTTAATCAGCGATTGCCCAACGCACATACGGACGTGCACCCAAAACAGCCTTATAGGTAATAGTTTTAGCAGGAGCTTCTATTTTACGTAAATCTATCCGAAAATAAGCTTTTTTATCCTTAAATCTCATGCTGTAAAATTCAAACTCTCCTAATTGTGTTTGTCCTTCACAATCAGCATAAGAACTGCGTAAAGGTGCAGCAAACTCCACAACTTGAGGACTAGAAGAAATTAATTTGGGAGTTTGGGCAAATTCTCTAGTATCAGCGATTACTAAATGTTCACCACCACCCTCATAAGGAAGTAGTAACCACCACAAACCCACAGTTTTAGGACAAGTCCCAGCAGTAGCCCGCACATTTAACTTGATATTAGGCCCAGCAATCGGACCCGGTGCAAATTGTACTTGTGCTAAAGCAGGATTAGCAGTTATACCTAGCGCAATGAGGCAGAAGGGAAAAAAGCTAGTTAATTTTTTCACTGAATAGTTATTTCTGCCATGCTGCATTGGTAGCAATAAAGGAGAGAAAAATTTACTTAAATTTTGGAATGCCATGAGATTTTTCATGTTTAAATTTCCTGGTATCTAAACGAAATTGACTATTAAACTTCTTAAGAAGTGCCAAATATTTTAGATAATCGTGTTTTCAGTTACAGTTATGTTTTTCCAAAATGAGCCAAAATTCAAAATGGGAATTGATAGCTCATTAAGTTGTGCAATTTGCATTTTATCACTATTACGGTGATTTTGAATTGCTAAATAATACCACTTTTTCATGAAACCTCGAATTATAGTTTGTGGCTTAGGACGTACTGGATATAAAATTTTTCGCTTGTTAAGACAACAAGGTGCTTTAGTTGTGGGTATTCATCAACAGCCTCTCTCTGGTGAAGATTCTCAAGCAGTAATTGTTGGTGAATTACAAGCGGCTGCTACCCTAAAAGCAGCAGGAATTGAACAAGCACACGCTTTAGTAATTGCTGGTGCTGATGATGAATTAAATTTATCAATTATGATGCAAGCGCGGGTATTAAATCCCCAAATTCGGATTATCAACCGCTTGTATAATACTAATTTAGGTGAACGGTTAGATCAAACTTTACCCAATCATTTTAGTATGAGCGTAGTAAGTTTATCTGCACCTGTTTTTACTTTTGCTGCTTTAGGTAGTCAAGCCATCGGACAAATTAAACTATTTACTTACACTTGGCCAATTCAAGCAGAGTATATTCATCATCATCATCCTTGGTTGGGTTGTAAATTAAGTGATTTATGGGCAGATAAAACCCAAATGTTGCTTTATTACCTACCTGTGAAGGAGAAAATAAATCTAGTTTCTGCGGTGTTGAATGAACAAAGATTAAAAGTAGGCGATCGCTTAATTATCGGTAGACAGCCCCGTGTTCGTCCTCAACGTAAATCATTAATCAGAAAAGTATTTAAAATTTTCACCACTTTAAGACAATTTCGCCAGCACGCGCAATCAGTAATTGTGATGGCAATTATCTTAATGATTATTATTTTAACCTCAACAATTACTTATATTTCCACTCACTTAAATATTTCTTTTGTTGATTCCTTATATTTTTCCGTTGGCATAATTACTGGTGCGGGTGGTAATGAAAAATTAATAGAAAATGCCCCGGAAACAATTAAATTATTTACCGTTTCTATTATGATTATTGGGGCGGGTGTATTGGGTATTTGGTATGCAATCCTTACAGATTTTATTTTAGGTAATCGGTTTAAACAATTTTGGGATGCAAGCAGAATTCCCCAAAGACATCATTATATTGTTTGTGGTTTAAGTGAAGTGGGCATTACAATTGTCCAGGAACTTCATCAAAACGGACACGAAGTTGTGGTAATCGAAACAGATGTAAATAATCGGTTTGTGAATACTGCGCGCAGAATGAGTATTCCTGTAATCCTGGCTGATGCTAGTTTTCGTACTACCTTAAAGGCTAGTAATATTAATACTGCGGCGGCAGTTTTAGCAGTTACTAGTAATGATGCCACAAATTTAGAAATTGCTTTAAAAGCCAAAGCTTTATCAGCCAAAATACCTGTAGTTGTTAATTATACTGATCCTGATTTTGCCAGAATAGCCCAACAAGTTTTTGACTTTGAAGCCATATTAAGTCCAGCCGAATTAGCTGCACCGGCTTTTGCTGCGGCTGCATTAGGAGGAAAAATCATTGGTAATGGGATAATTGGTAATAGCTTATGGGTGGCTTTTGCGACTGTGATTACACAAACACATCCTTTTTGTGGTCAATGGGTAAAAAATGTAGCCATATTTGCTGATTTTGTCCCGCTATATGTAGAAACGAAAGATCATATTGTCCACGGTTGGGATTTATTAGAAACCAATTTAGATGTTGGGGATATTTTATATTTAACTATGCCTGCCAATAGGTTATATCAATTATGGCGAGATGATTCGCAAACAGTAATTATTTAGTATGATCAATAACGAAAAAATCATAACCAGTTAAAGAATTTTTGCTGGGTTGAACCTGAACAAGAACCATTGGTATATCATTGACTTTGCGATCGCCTGATGGACGAAAACGAATCACATTTGTCGCACCATAAGTTAGAAAATCATCTCTTTTCAGGGCTTGACGTAACTCTTCCCGGCTTTGGGGCTGCTTACTATTCCTTAAACCCGCAATTAAAGCTTTCATCGCATCATAACTAAATGCTGTTCTCCAAGTAACATTCCCACCCCACATTTTTCTAGCATTTTCTGGAAAAGTATTCCCCGGAAATGCTGACGGATGCCAAGGTATAGCTACTGTCAATCCATTTACCGCTTCTTTCCCTACTTCCAAAGTTTGGAAAGTGTAAAGTGTAGCACTACCAAATAATTTTAACCTGCCTTTATTAACTTTCGCCACCTCGAAAGCTCTATTAATTCTATCTACATGAGGAGCTAAAATTAAACCATTAACTCTTTTATCAAGAGCATCATTAATTATCTGTTTAGGGTCGAAATTATCGGAACTAAAATCACAATTTATATTGATAATCTGTCCTCTATATCTATTGATAATCCTCCCTTCCATTTGACCGCTAAATGATACATTATCCTCTGCTTGAGAATCTAAACAAACAGACAATTTTGTATAACCCTGATTTATAACTATATATTCAGCTAAAGCATCAGCAAAATAAAATACCTCCGGTACAGTCCGAAATATATATTTACCTGTTTCTAATAATTTGATGGAAAAGCTAGTGGGTGTGATCATCACTAACTTACCCTGTTCATAAATTGGTGCAGCAGCCAAAGAAGCATTACTAGCATTATGTCCCACTACCGCTAAAATTTCTGGATTTTCTACAAATTTATGCGCTAGTTTTTCAGCTATCTTTGTATCATTTTGATCATCAGCTATTTTGATTTTTAAAAATTTACCATTTATGCCTCCTTGACTATTAATTTCATTTTGAGCTTGGGCAACTCCTCTTAACATTTCTTGGGCTATATTGAGGTTACTACTAATCGGTACAGTAACAACAATGACTAAATAACTTTTATGACCAATTAAAGCATTATTTTTATAAATTAAAGTTTCTGGATCATTTGGTTGTTGGTTTAAAGAATTTTGGAAATATTGCGCTGCTTTTTCATAATTTCGCCACCAAAATTCATGCACACCCTTCTCTTTATCAAGAGTTGTTACAGGCTTCACTAAAATTTGCTCTCCATAACTGGTGCGGTTAAGATAGTTGATCTCTCTTTGAAAATTGCCAATTAAAAATGTTAAACTAAAACAAGCTATTCCTAAGCCTAAAATTAATCTTCTCCGTAGCTGATTATATTTAGGCCAGCTTAATTCAGGTACAGCCGGATTTTGAAAAACCACAGGCAACCAAGATGCACAAGGATATTCATCTTCTAATTCTTCTTGTAATCTTTCCCTCGCTTGATGGATAGATAAATAAAAAGACTCACCATTAGCAAAAGCATTGAGAAAATACTCTAAAAAATGTTGAGCGACTGTATCTGGTACAGGTTCTCGCATCACAACAATATAAGGAATTTTTAAATCTGCCAATTTTTTGGCTAAACCTAACCCATCACAAGAGTTAAAAAAAGCTAATTTTAAACCTTTCTTGACTGCATATCTTAAAGTATTTTGTAAATTCTGTAATGATAAACTTTCCTTTTGGTTAATGTGAATTTCGCCTGATTTATCCCCCTCTTGACTAGAACTGTGTCCAGCAAAGAAAAGAATATCCCAAGCTTGACTACGTAATTTATTAGTTAATTCTTTTTTTGATGGTTCTTGCAATATGTCTATTTTTGCATTTGGTAATTTAGTTAAAGTTTCTAAATCCTTTTGAATATTAATATTTTCACTATTACCAAACAGGGCTAAAATTTTTACTTGATTTTGAAAATTTTGTGATGACGGTTTATAATCAGCACTCAAAATAATTTCAGCTTGGGGATAACAAGTTTGAAAAAAATCCCATAAATGCCAAGGAAGTCGCCGAATTAAAGGATCTTGAGTTTGTAAAATAAAATTAACCTGTTCGGATTCACCAATTTTTTGTAATAATTGTCTTTCTAATTGTCGGACAGATGGCTGATTTAGCCAATTATTTAGACTCATTTCTAAAACTTTGGCTGCTTGATTACAATCTTCTCGACTAGAGAAATTAGTAATTTGGACTTTAGGAATAGTAATTCTTTGAATATGTCCTAATTTACAGTAAGTTGATTGCCAATTTTGATAAATCTTTTGAATTTCCGGGGCTGGGGGAAATGTAGGAAATGTTTCGCTAGTAATTACTGCCGAATAAGAATTTCTGTCTTCACAAACTCTAATTATGACAGCAAAACCACGTTGAAAATCTCCTTCTCCAATTTCAAATAATACAATTTTACTCATATTTCCACCCTTATAATTTTGATTTTATTTAAGATACAAAATTTTCAATGATACTGGCATCATTTAAACTAACTTTAACACTGAATCTTTCCCCGATTTCAGCACTAAATTTTAATTGAATATAATCATCTTGATTTCTAGATTGCACTTCTAAAAATGGTTCACCATTGGTATATAGTCCAGACAGTTTGATTTCAGCAGGTAAGTAAGGTTTATTATTAAGGGGATAAAGGCGTAATAATACAGCAAGGGTTTGGTCTGGTTTTGGTAAAATCGCTACCATTAAAGCTACAGCATAGCCAGCTAATTGTAAGCCTAAATCTAAAACTCTTCTGGCTTGAATTAGATAATGATTTGGTTTAATTGTCCAAAGAATTTCGGCTAATGTCCAGCGCAATTCTTCATCATCAGTAGTTTGTAGCATTTGTACTAATACATCTATGATTTGAGCATCATCTATATTTTCTGGTGCTTGATTTGGTAAATTCTGATGATAGTTTTTGTACAATTGCTGAATTGTTTGTTTAATAGTATTGGGATTATCTAAATTAATTCCTCGTACCTGCTTGGAACGAAATGCTAAAGCAGGACTTTTTTGATTAAATAATTCGTTCATGTCACGCCATTGATTTTTATAAATACCAATTAACCATTGACGTAAATTCACAATTTGCAAATTGTGTAAATGTTCCAATAATGCTGGTAATGGTTGTAAATTTTTGATTTCTAAGGTTGATGACTGGACGCTGGGTAAAAATCCCAGAATTTTGGCTTCTTTACAACTTTGATCCAATTGTACAACTACATAACCAAGGCGGTTTTCCCACACTTCCGGGGGAATTTCACAAATTTGCTCACCGTTTCTAATTGGTCTACATTCTAAATGTCCTAAGTTGGTAATGTGTAAGTCAGCGACATTTGCACACAATCTTCCAATATTATTCCAACTATAACTAGCTTCTAAATTGGTAGCAATATCTAGCATTTGTAAATAGTTATTTACGGCATAAACGGCTAAAGTATTCAGATAGACTTGTTTAACTTTGGGGGTTTGTATCTGTTCTTGAGCAAAACTTTTGGCGGTTTGTCTCGCTGATTCTGGGATAGAGATAGAAATCATATTTTAGAGAGGTTTAGAGGTCGAGAGTGAGAATTTTAACTGCAAAATTCGGTGCTTTCCTATTAATTTGACCTTGGGTTATTCATCATCAAGATAACCTTGAGATTGACCAAATTGTAATAAGCGGGGAAAACATTCCCGTTGGTAAAAGTTACTGAGGGTAGCTATAGCTACTCCATATTTTGTGGCTAGTTCTTGCCAAGATGTCTCCGGGGGTAAACGCGCTTCTATTAAAACTAGACAGTTGATATCTGGACGCTCGCGCACATGAATCCGAGTTAATTTATACCGTTCTTTTTCTAACCAAGTATAAATTTCTTGTAAAATCGGAGGCGGTTCTGGTCTAGCTTCTAATAGGTCTAAGGGGTCTATTTCTCCCCCATCTGAAGTTGCTTTAGGAGATTCTATTAAAGCTTGATCTGTTTGAATTTTTCGTTGCCAGTCTAATAATCTATACTTAAAATAGCTGCTCAACCAAGTAAAAACACTGGCTTTATCGGGATTGTAGCGATCGCCTGTAGTCGCTTCACAAAGATTTCGGCAAAAATACAACCAAGTTTCCTGCAATGCTTCTTCCCGATACGCTTCACCATAACCCTGCCACATTTTACCCGACTTCTGAATTAACATAATTAGTTCATTTAGTCCCCTCTGTCTTTCTAAACTACCTTTCGGATACTGACAAACTTCTATAACTAGTTGACGAATGCGCTCTTCTTCACTCATTGGTGACACTAAATCAGACATTACTCAAAAATTTGCTACATAATTCACTTTAACCTCTAACTGTTAAACTTATACAGAGTATGTGCCAGTATCAATGTTAATTAATTTGATGACTAGAAAAACTAGACTTGCTGGCCTTGATGCTTTGCAGTAAAAAACTATTTATTTATCTAAAATTTTACAAATCTTAATATTATAGTTGTGCAAGATTAAGTTTCATTGATTCCTGCTATCTACGCAAAATGTCCAAACCCAAAGCCACAGCCCCCCACAAAGGTGCATCATCACCAAGTAAAGCGCGGACAATTTCAAAATTCACTTCTGGTAATGCGGTTTCCCTTGCTACTTTTCGCACTACCGACCAAAAATTTTCCCCTGCTTTAGTCACACCACCCCCTAAAATAAACCGTTGGGGGTTCATTAAATTAGCTACATTACCAATACCCACACCTAAAGCCCAGGCAGCTTTGGATAATACTTCCTTAGCTATTTCATCACCATGATTTGCTGCGGTGCTGACGATTTGACCAGTTAATAAACTTAGATCATTATTTACCAAGTATCTTAATATATCTCCTTTGTTACCACTGGGAGAAGTGGGGGGTAAAGTTAGTAAAATATCTCTGGCATTTTGCGCGATGTAAGGCCCAGATGCTAACCTTTCTACACATCCACGCTTACCACATAAACACACCGGGCCCGTAGGATCTACCACCGTATGACCAATTTCTCCGGCCATTCCTGATGCACCAGACCAGGTTTTGCCGTTGAGTATCCAACCTCCACCCACACCTGTGCTAATGGTAATGTAAAACAAATTATCATAACCTTGTCCTGCACCAAAGCGATGTTCACCAATAGCGGCTACATTAGCATCATTATCTACACTTACAGGAGCGTGATATTCTTCTTCTAATAAGAGTTTGAGGGGGATGTTTTCCCATCCGGGGACATGGTGAGAAAGTCTGACCATTCCGGTAGCTGCATCTACGGGGCCACCAAAACTTACACCGATCGCATCTGGAGGTGAACCATCCAGCACCGAAGCAATGAGCGATCGCATAATTTCAATATCATTTAAAGCATCTCCATTAGTCGGTGATAAACTCCGTTCATAACGTAACCACTCCCTAGAACCTTCCCGCACAGTAGCCGCAGCTAATTTAGTTCCACCAAAATCAAGAGCTAAAATTAATGCCATAACAATAACAATAAAAATAAAAAAAGTACAAACCCTTACTTATTATTCATAATCTCGTTAATCATATTCTGCAATCGTTCATAATGTGACCCTTTCCAATAAATTTGAGCACAATCTTCACAACGACGAAATTCATCTATCTGTAAATTGACACTTTCTGGTAATTGGTCAACAATTGACTGTTTACTAACAAATTGTAATAACCCATTGCAGCGCAAACACCTTTTAAATGGTGCTACAATTTTAAATAAATCAAATCGCCGTAAAACCTCTATAATTTGCTGTTGTGGTTGGGTACTGCGAACATAGTAACCATAGGTGACTAAACTTCGCATGAGTAAACCTTTATCACGAGTTAACAAAATTCTGGATTCACTAGCCGAAACTTGTGCTAATTCTTCATCTGCGTAATCATTGCGATATAAAGTATCAAACCCCAGCAACCGTAAAGATGTAGCCAGTTTACCTAAGTGAATATCTAGCACAAACTTGACCACATTTAATGGTTCTGGTCTCACAGAAAGATTAGGTGTAATTCCCGCAGAAATAGGATAAACATTAATATTATCCCCATCTTGGATAATATAGGAAAAATTTACATATTCGCCATTAACTTCTATACAATCTACTTCTGTATGTGGCACACCTAAAGATTCAATTGTGTCTTTAATTGAACTTCTTTCTTCAAAATTATGAATAATTTTTACCTGTCTTTTGTGACGCTGTAAAAAATCATTTAGTTCTGCATCAAAACAAAAGTATGCAACAGCCATAAGCAACTCAAAATATTAACTTAAGGATGAAAACAATAATAAAACTACACCTAAACAGCATTTTCTCTGTTGACAATATACAAATTAAATGCATGGCTGATTTCTAGTTTGATTTCTGACCCCTTTTAATTTCTGACATGAAGAACAATGATCTCAGCTATTTTGGCAACATTTTGTAATATAGCTAAAAATTTATTTGTTTCATCAGCAAGACCAATGTTAATTTTAATAATTATGTTGAAATATTAAATCTATATTAATTATAGTTTAATTAGGATAAAGTAAGTTATCATGTCCTAACTAAAGATTAACAAATGTATAAAAAAGTCAACTCAATGATCAAATTCCCCCATATTCAGCTCATACATTGTCAAATTAGTGCAGCATGGCGGAAATAACTATCCATTTGAACCCTATTAAACATCAGTTAAATCAACCTTCTTACCTCCTGCCCCGTTCGACTCCGCTCACGGAACGCCTGCCTTCTTGCACTAGTTGTCATCAACATCTACAGCAATTAACAAGCGAAATACCTACATTGGGTGAAGTTGAATCTTGTTTGAGTTGGTTAATGTATATTTACTATATACTCAATTTATCTGCTTGCTGTATTTATAGGATGTTAAAACCCTGTATAAAGGCAGTATAATTTATATTTTTTTCTTAGCCTATTGAGAATAATTTGCAATAGATGTAGATTAAGTCAAATAGTACAACCTGTTCAAACAATGCTGATAGATAAACCAACAATGGCAATTAATGACTATATACCTCAATTAGTTTTAGTTAGAACAAAGCAATTGAGTAATGCTAATCAAAATCAAAGTAATATTAGTTACAATATTATGGGAAGGATAGAATGCGATCGCAGATGATCAAACCCATCTAAAATTGAAATTACAGTTTATGAACATTACATATCCTAGCATTTTCCGAAGTCTTGGCTAAAATTCAATACAAAACAACCTGGCAATATACACAAATATTATTTTTAGGGGGTAGAAGTTAAAAAAAATCTACAACTTATTAACCGGAAAGACATTCAATTTTTAGGATCTTTATAGAGTGGCTAACTATTTTCAATAAAGGCATTTATTTGATGTTTAATAATACACATCTGCCCCAAAAAACAGTAGCCATAAACACCATCATAGTTTTACATTTTGTTGTCCATAAAATCTATATTTTGAGTTAGTCTAGATGAACACTTTGTTTTGCTCAGATCATTCACGACAAATAGGAGAAAATTTAATTGGTAGCGCTACCAATTACGAAACTTATATTTTAATTGAATGTCCTCCCCCTTGGGTATCTCCAGCCTTTAACTCTAAATGGGTACCTGATAACCTACGAGTTTTGGTAGAAGAAATACAGCAATCTGAATTATCAATTCGGCTGTTATTAATTGCCAATGATGAATCACATAGATCCGAGCAAACAACCCTGTTAATTTATCACCAACAACAGGGTTTAACTCACGGTTATCATAAACAAGAATTTTGCCTACCTAACATAGAACAAGCAGCCGGAGTAATCAGAAAATGGTTATCAGGTAAAAATTGTGATGAGCAAATAGAAACCAGTCAAATTAGAGATATTTTAGTTTGTACACATGGTAGCCATGATAAATGCTGCGCTAGATATGGCAACCCCTTTTACTTTCATAGTCAACAAACTATTAATAATTTACAATTAGATAACGTCAGACTGTGGAGATCCAGCCATTTTGGTGGACATCGCTTTGCACCCACAGCCATAGAATTTCCCTCTGGTAGATATTATGGAATGCTGGATCAAGATTCCTTCTCAGCAATTTTAACTCGCAGTGGTGATATTCAATGTTTAAATCAAGTTTATCGGGGTTGGGGAATTTTACCATCTGCACTTCAAGTATTAGAAAAAGAGTTAATTTTACATCATGGTTGGGATTGGTTTAATTATCAAATCGCAGGCAAAATTTTAGAACAAAGTTTAGACAACAATACCTTTTTAGGTGAATTAAGTTTTGAAAAACCTGATAGTTCTTTCTATACCTACCAAGCAAAGATTATCAAAGACACAGACAAAACTCAAGCCGTAATCACTTCTTGTAATCATCCTCAAGATACGTGTTTGATTAAAAAATATACTGTTTCTGAACTAGGTTTAATTGCCAAAAAAGTAGCCAGTTACAGTGTTTAGAAACTGATATTTTCTAGATTCTCGTCAGGGTGATACATCTACAGCATATTTCAGGTAAATGAGGTACAAACTTTTGGAACAAACCCTTATACCAAGAAACTTTAAACCCTGCACCGCACTGAGCGCAGCCGAAGTGTTCCCTGTTAAGAGTTCCCTGTTCCCTGCTGTATAAAAAAAAGGAGGACATTGATTCATCCTCCCCAAAACCTTGTTTTTTGATAAATTAAAGTATATTTAGCACTCTTCTTAATAGTGCTTGGTCTTCAGGTTTAGCCTTTAAACGACCATTTTCTACATCCCGAATCCAACTTTGGCTTTTACCTGTCAGTTTGGCTAATTCCCGTTGAGAAATTTGCAATTCTTTTCTGGCTTGTGAAACTTGTTCCCCTAATAAATCTCCGATTTGTTTTGGTGGTTTTTTGCTTTTAGTCGTGCGCTGTTGTTTTTTATCATTTGATGTTTTTTGTTCCCATTCTGGGGGAAGTTCAAATGATAAAATTCGCGCATTCATCAGCAAATTCCATTTACCACGGGGTCCAGAATCAGTTAGACGAGTATCACCACCACCATCATTAATCCAAAATTCTAATGCTTCGTCTGGATCTTCGGGAATATCAATTAATTTAGCCCATAAAGGTTGAATTTCTGGGGGATATGTCACTGGGTCAAAATCTGGTTTGACTCCATAATGGTTGAGAACTTCCAAATCATTTTCATAAGTTCGTAAAAGGCGTTTACGTTCCTCTCTTTGGCGATTAGCTAAACCTACTTTTTCCTCACCATAAGCAACACGCAGTAAAGTAGGAATAGTAATACGTTGTTCTCTCCCCATTTTGGTTTTAAATAATAACCATAACATTAATCTTACTGCACCTTCATGTTGTTGCCAAATACTCATGACTGTGGTTAATAAGGTTTTGGGTAAACTGCCATATTGATAAAAAGCAGTTCGCTCTTTACATCCTTGTTTATTCAGGAAGTGTTGCGACCAAATACCCGCTTTAATTTTAAAGGTTAAACCAATGAGATATTTACACCCCAAATCATCTTCTTGAAAGTGGTGCTGAATATGGGTGATTTGCCATAAACGACATTTTTCGACACAAAATTCAGGAACTTTACCTTGTTGTGGCCAGTCAATAGAAACCATGAGAGAGCAGGCTTGATTGACGATGTTTCTGAGCAGAGAAAGTTTGGCGGTTTTACTCAAATCCTTACGTTTTTCTAACCCCAAATATTTCTCAATTTGTCGTTCATCAATAGCAAATTCTTGTTCCCAAGGTTGATCTAAAGCTGTAGCATGAGCAGCAAACATTAAATGTATACAAGCCGACCGAATATCGAGATTTTCAATTGCTTGTAAGTCGGTGACGGGGTGGTTAGCTTGTAGGGGGTCTTGAATGTGAAAGGCGATCGCTCCTTTACCCTGATTTACTTGCCGACTATAATGTAAATAACCCTCCTCATCAGCTTGCCAGTTTAAAGATGTACGTTGTGCTAAAACATTACAAGCTTCCCAAATCACAATTGCAGAAGCAAAAGGATTATTTTTACCATTCGCAAATAAATCCGCACTGGTAGGTTCTCTTGGTTCGACTTTACACCTCCCTTTTTTCGCCTGCCAAGGTATAGGCGCATTTGTAGGACAAGCAATTACACATTGCGGTTCTGGATAATAGCCCTCACAATTATTACAAAGACAAGGATCGATCCAATATTCATTATTTTCGATTTTGATTGCACCTGTAGGACATTGGGGGCGGCAGTTGTCACATCCAACGCAATTTTTGTTAGGAATTGTATAAGGCATTTTGGCTCTCTTCCTACTCCAATCGTTGAGATGTCCGGCTGAAATCTCCCCTGAATGTGTCCTTTTGTTCCATAACTTGCTACCAAATTATCTCCCTGACAAAACAAGGCCGTTCTGGCCTAATTACACACATCCATCTGTGGATTTTGTATCTAATTGGAAGCTTTGACTAACCTTTCAACTTGGACTTCATAGCTTCTTCATTAACTATACATTTCATAAAGATTTTGAGAAGATTGTTCACAATGAGCTTAGAAAAAAATCTTAAGATTTGCCTCAAATTTATTTTTGAAAATTGTGATATTTGACCGTAAAGCCTTGGTAAAACTGTTTTTGATTAACAGCACATTCAAAAGAAAGTAATTTTCGTTTTAATTATCTGTTTTACTGATTTTTTATTCAAATTAATATTCTGTAATAGAAAGTACATTTACTTCATAAATTCATCATTTGAATAGAGCGAAAATCATGCAAAAATATCTAATTTTATTTTTCAATATTTACTCAGTGCAGGGTTAAAAGTCTCTTTATAAGTAATTAAGCAGAATTAATTACCCAAACTTTTTTCCTGTTGCCTGACTCCACGTGAGAAATTAATTTTGCACGACTACTTATAAGGGGTTGTTCCAAAAATTTGTACCTCCTTTACCTAAAACTGGCTGTAAATGAGAATTTTTAAAAAGTAAAAATCATCATAATTGCTGAAATTAATGTATTCGTTATGAGCAAAAAGCTGTAAAATTTTTGTATCTGTAAATACTGTTTTAATGAGTGAATTATATATATTGAAATCCTCCTGTAAAAACATCATCATTTTAACCAACATAAAACCCTATTTTAACAAAAATAATTGATTATATTTCCTGTTAATTGCCAAAATTTAATTTGTACATTTAGTTAGTTACTGCAAGATAAGTTACAGGCTGGAAGCAAGGCAAAATAAGCATAACGAAATTTATTCAACATGAAATTTATTAGTAAATGCTGTCATTAAAACTGCTAAATTGTATGAGAAAGTTAATATTATTTAGCAAGTCAGCAAAACTTGATAAAAAAGTTTATTTTCATGACCAAAAGTAAAAAACATTAGGCTAATATTAAGATTAAAGTAGCAACTAACTTGTAGCCGAAAAGCTGAGGATAAATTCATGGCAACACTAACCGGATTAACCTTTGGAGGTAAGGCTTGGACACCCAAATTTGCCCAAGAGATTGACAAAGATAAATGTATCGGATGTGGCAGATGTATTAAAGTGTGTGGCCACAATGTCCTTGGTTTAAAGGCACTGAATGAAGAAGGTGAATTTGTAGAAGATGAAGACGATGAAGAAATCGAACGGAAAGTAATGACAGTTACTTCTCCTGATAACTGTATTGGTTGTGAAGCTTGTTCTCGCATTTGTCCTAAAAATTGCTATTCTCACACGGTTTTAGATAACTAAGTTTGTGGGGAATTAGTCAAAATTTTATTGCGCTTCAGCAGAAAAGCTCATTAGAGGGGAATACTGCATATTTAATCTAATTTGGTAATGCCAAACACATTGGATCAAAAGAATATCTTACATTTAAAGAAATATGATTATTTTCTCTGTTAAGAGTTCCCTTTTATAAGAAATTATAAAATTGTTCTAATTTGTTTCATAGAAAACAGTTTGATATCAACATTTATTTGTATAGCCTATATATAGAAGTGGTAATTTTGGGTTTTAATTTATTCAATCCAAAATCTACAGCACGTTTCGGGTACATGAAGCACAAACTTTAATAATAAAGCCTGATGCTGAAGGAGTTTCAAATTTCCCGTTCCCTGCTGTAAAATCCAAAAGCCAAAATCCTCTTGAGGCTATTATGCAAATTGATACAAAGAAATATTCTTGGGTTCAATTTCCCCCAGAGGTACAAGAATTATTAATCTTAGCTGCTAACACCTGGGAAAATACAGCCGAATCTGAAAAATATATGCAGCAAGCTTTAGCAAAAACGGGAGATAATATAGATGTTTTAGTAGCAGCTTATAGATATTTTTATTACAAGAATAATTATCCTCTAGCACTGAAAACAGTAGAGAAAATTCTTGCTAGAATTAGAGAAACGGAAAAATTACCCGAAAATTGGGAACTGCTAAAACCTATTTTAGTACAGCGAAAAGCAGAACCGCAAATTAGATTGTATTTAAGTGCTGCTGCTGCTTCTATTTTAGTATTAGCGAAATTAGGACAGCTAGAGCAAGCAAAGGAAATGAGTACCAAAATTAAGGAAATTGAGGATAAAAATGATTTTGGTGCTGGTATTCTGTGGGATATTTTGACAAGTCCACCAGAAATAGAAGATTAATTTAGTCAACGTTTAACCCTGGATACACAATAACTATGATGAGTCATTGGTCATCTATTAACGCTTATTCCTATAACTCCTTTTCTTTGTCTAACACTGCCAATAATTCTAATAATTCTCCCCTGATGCCAGCATTACCTATTACATCTGTTCCACCAATGAGTTTAATTCCTCGTGTTATTCCTCCCCCATTTTCCCTTCCTAGTAATTTATTTTAATTAGCATCAATATGACGGAAGGAAAAGATTGGTTTGTTACTGCTGATGGACGGTATCAAACCTGTAAAACTGTCAGAAGTTGGGATTTGTTACGTGATAATTACCGCCTTTATCGGTTTCTGACGGAAGTAGAGGATGTTCTCAATCATGTTGAGAATGAATCTCTATTTTTACCGAAAATTCAGTTATTAGTGAGGCGATTAGTTATTAATTCTTATTGGGTAAATAGTCAATTTTTAGAACCTGATCCGCAAACGGGAAACTCTGTATTATTGTTATATGATGAGTTAGGTTTTCCCTTAACTATACAAACGGTGACGTTTGCTCCTGGGACAATTTCTAATATTCATAATCATGGAACTTGGGGAATTGTCGCTGTGTTACAAGGTGAGGAAAAAAATAGTATTTGGCAGCGTACCAATAACCCAGATTTTCCCCATCAAATTAAACCTACAGGGGAAATTAATTTAACGGCTGGGGATATTATCAGCTTGGCTTCTGGTGCTATTCATCAAGTGGAAGCAGTGGGAGATAAGCCAACGGTAACATTTAATCTTTATGGGGAAACTGATCCGAAACAAAGATGGGAATTTGATCCGGTTCACCATCTAGCTAAGAATTTTTAATTTAGGTGAGATGAGAAAAAGATTAAGGAAATAAGGAAGTTACCAATCCAAAATCCAAAATCTAAAATCTAAAATCCAAAATCTAAAATCCAATAGGAGTTAGGGAAATGGCAAGAGTGATTTTTTATGAAAAACCTGGGTGTAAAAATAATACCAGGCAGAAAGTTTTATTAACTGCGGCTGGTCATGAGGTGATATCGTTTAGTTTATTAACCGAAGCTTGGACGGTGGAAAGGTTACGTTCATTTTTTGGCGATCGCCCCGTGTCGGAATGGTTCAACAAGGCCGCACCCAGAGTAAAATCTGGAGAGGTAGACCCAGCAAAAATTGACGAACAAACCGCTTTAGTGATGATGTTAAGAGATCCTTTATTAATTCGTCGTCCTTTAATTGAAGTGGGAAACCGTCGGGAAGTGGGTTTTGATGTAGAAAAAATTGACGCTTGGATAGGGTTAAAAGCCGTTGATGAATCTTTCAAAGCAATGAGCGAAAACCTGATGCAGCAAGATTTACAAGGCTGCGCTCATGGTAATCATCATCACGAACCAGGAAAATGTAAAGAGAAATAAGCGTCAACCGTATTTTCCACATCATAACTCGGAATTTCAAGAAAATAACTCGGAATTTCGAGAAAATAACTCGACGGTTCGAGAAAATAACTCGGAATTTCAAGAAAATAACTCGGAACTTCGAGAAAATAACTCGGAATTTCAAGAAAATAACTCGGAACTTCAAGAAAATAACTCGGAACTTTGAGAAAATAACTCGGAACTTTGAGAAAATAACTCGGAACTTTGAGAAAATAACTCGGAACTTCGAGAAAATAACTCGGAACTTCAAGAAAATAAGTAATCAAGGCAAATAAATTACTCAAACTCTTGTCCTGTTCCCTGTTCCCTGCACCGCACTGAGCGTAGCCGAAGTGTTCCCTGTTCCCTTTTACCCCAAATCTTGAAACATTGTCGTAGTGAGATAGCGTTCACCAAAGGAAGGTTGAATCATCACAATTAACTTTCCGGCGTTTTCTGGGCGCTTTCCGACCTGAATCGCTGCACATAAAGCTGCACCAGAGGAGATTCCTGATAATAAACCTTCTTCCCGTGCTAGTCTGCGTCCTAATGCGATCGCCTCTTCATCACTCACCGTAATCACTTCATCAATTACATCCCGGTTGAGAACATCAGGAATAAAACCAGCGCCAATACCTTGGATTTTGTGAGAACCGGCTTTACCACCAGACAAAACAGCACTGTTACTAGGTTCGATGGCGATCGCCACAAAACTCGGTTTACGTTGTTTAATCACCTCCGCGACCCCCGTAATCGTTCCCCCAGTCCCCACCCCAGCAATTAAAATATCTACTTCCCCATCCGTATCCGTCCAGATTTCCTCGGCGGTAGTTTCGCGGTGCACTTGGGGGTTAGCAGGATTGCGAAACTGTTGCAACATCACAGCATCGGGAGTTTTAGCCACAATTTCCTCAGCTTTAGCGATCGCCCCCCGCATTCCCTCCACACCCGGCGTTAACTCCAAATTTGCCCCATAAGCGCGTAACATTGCCCGTCTTTCACTACTCATCGTTTCCGGCATCGTCAAAATTAACCGATACCCCCGCGCCGCCGCAACCATCGCCAAACCAATCCCAGTATTTCCCGAAGTTGGTTCAACCAAAACCGTTTTTTCTGGTGTAATCAAACCCTCCGCTTCCGCCGCCAAAATCATACTTAACCCAATCCGATCTTTAACCGAAGCAGCCGGATTCATACTTTCCAACTTAACCACAATTCTCGCTACAACCCCCTCAGCTTGAGGAATTTTGTTGAGTTGCACTAAAGGAGTTTTACCAATCAGTTCTGTTATATCTTTAGCAATTCTCATTTATTAACTCCTGAAACTATTGCAAGAAGGCAGAGGGCAGGCGTTCCGCATTCCGTGAGCGAAATCGTCCGGGGCAGGAGGAATAAAAATTTGTCATATAAAATATTTAACCTTATTTTTGTAACAACCAATAGATGAGATTTAACTCTTACTAAAGCATGAATTTTCTTAAATAAACCCGACTATTAGACACAATTTTCTAGAAATTATTAACCATCTGTCAAGATTTAGTAATTTTTAACTTATTACAGCATAACACGAATAAATAGAAAGTTGAAAAAAACACATTCTTTACTCCTGCCTCCTGCCTCCTGCCTCCTGCCTATTTATTAAATTTTAATTGTATTTCTAGCTGCCAAAGTCTTTTTGTGTCATAAAATATTGTTAAATGGCTTAATTTGAGTACAACTTTTTCCCCAGCACTCAGGAACAAGAAAATCAGCGCAAACGTCATCATCTCTAGCTAGAGATTTGAGTACAAACAGCCCCGCACCCCATCCCAAAAAAGCTAGTTCCCCCTCCTAAAAATACTAGCACCCCTACCCCAAATATTTTTTTTGATCCTTACTCAATCAGGCTTACAGATTTTGAGTACAACCTCAATAAATTTAATAATATTAACTTGCACCAGCTAAACTATCACCTCACAGGGGAACTGATATAAACCTTAATAGGATTTACGCAGAGATTCCCCTCTACCCCCCGAAATTCCTAGACGCAAGTCGAAGAACTAGGGGGGACTTCTTAACTAGATAAATTCTCTGTTGAATGGCAAATTAGCTAAAATCTGTCCGTACTTTTCAATACTAAAACTTATTCTATCAGGGATTTAATGTTTAACTCAGTTATATATACTCAGAGCTAAAAAACTCTTAAAAAAAATATGAACATCAAGAACATTAAATTATTTATTACCTTATGCATTGGCACAACAACAATAGTAAAAATGACATTAATGATTCAATTTAGTGCTTTTATTTTTTGATTTTTAAGTTACTATGACATGGCAAGCAAAAACCAAGATGAAATCTAAAGTTGTAAATTGGCTTACAGTTTGTTTATTTGCGACTGCTGTATTATCTCCCGGTTTAGTAGTATTAGGAGTAGTTTGGGGAAAACATTTAGAGTTAATTAAAACACAGAATTTATTATGTGCAGTTAGTAAAATAAACCCAGAGCATCAAAACCTAGCTATCCCCACAGAGAACATCAATAATTCTCAGATTATAGCTAACACAAAATTAAGCAATCCAAATTTACTGGGTCAAATACATTTGTTAGTGCAAAAATATCAAATCATGAACATCTTTCAATGGTTGATATTAATCACACCAATTTGTATTGGCTTAGGAATTATTGGTTACGACCGATATCTTGTATATCGTGATGCCGTATTCAGACAGCAAGTAGAAATGCTAGAAAGACTTTGGCAACAAAGCATAGAACAGTAACACCATTTTGGATTTTAGATTTTAGATTTTGAATTAGGAAACTCTCTCATTCGGAATCATTTTTCAACTTGGTAAAAGTCAATAATTCATTAATTCATTAATTCACCATGACAGAAGAACGTAAAACACAGTATTTCAATTTAATTGACGAACTTCTCAGATGTCCTAATGGTCAAGAACCAGAAGTTTTAGAAGCACAACCAGAATTAATAGACTCTGGTTTAGTCCACACAATGTTACAAGTTGCCACCATGTTTGCCCATGAAGGCAATCAAGATGGTGCACAATTTTTATTTTTTATTGCCAAAGAATTAGCCAAACAATTGGGGTTATATCCTGACTTATCCCAGGAAGTAGCAAATCAGGAGTAAGGATGCTATTAACTTCAACTGATGCGGGACAAATAGCATTAGAATTCATTTTAGCAGATTGGAACATTCCCGATGAATATAGGGATTGGTTTACTATTCTTGGCTCTAGATTAGTTGGTGAAAGTTGGTATATTGTTGAATTGGGTGTCGAAGGATTTCCCGATAAATGGTATATTCAAGTTTACGATACCGGAGCTTGTGATCCAAACTATACTTTTATGTCTCCTATATCTGGTTCAGAAGGGTATACAGACTTAAAACATATTCCAGAAATTATCGCTGATGTTTTGGTTGCTGAACGTAATTCTCGCTAATCAAATCCCGTTTCTTGTTAAAAATTTTTGGGTGCAGCCTAAAAAAAATATAAATTTAACTGTAGAGATGTTCCCCTAGAATGTCTCTACAAACGTTTTAAGAGCCAAAACATTATTTTGATCAAAAAGAACAGAAAACAGAGTTTAAATTTTTCAGGATTTTGTGCAATTCTAGTATCTGTAGATACCAATTTAATTCAACTAATGACCAATGATTAATGATTAATGACTAATAACTAAAATTTAATATTTTATTTATCTTATCCTTCCATTTTGTCATGTTTAACTGACAAATTTATGTTATGCTAAATAGAGTGACGGAAGCTACAGAACATCAGTCAAATGATTACTGAAGACATCCTAGCTCAAGAATTTAAAAGAGTTATCAACTTATATTATCCCAAAGTAGGACAGCTACTCGAAGGCTGTCATGTCAAAGTCATAACTTGCTCTTGGGGACGACCAGCTAGACGCTTACAATATATAGGTATTTATTGCACAGAACCAATGATGCCTTATATCCAAGCCCACAAAGAATTATTGAGAGAAATAGCCGATAACATGGGGCTAGTTCAAGTCGTTTGTATGAACGCCAAACGATTACTACATGACCCATTATCGAAGTTGAGAAGCAGCGACCCCCGATTGTGGTTGGAATTACAATTAATAGCAGCTTAGAAATGAAAACAGGATTTTTTCTGATGCTGAAAATCTTTCTAACCTAAATCATCTTCATGACTGTAAAAGCTATTTTACTTACAAATCTATAAATAGCTTTTACTAAATTAATTCATTTCCCAAAAAATGAAATATTGGCACACTAGGGCTCAAACTCTCAGCAGTCTAACAAAAAAGAACCGAGAAAGTTTACAGCTATACAATTACAGTCAATAGCAGGTAAATGAAGTAAAACCGTTAATAATAAGGAGGTTAAACCTTTCTGTTCCCTGTTCCCTGTTCCCTGTTCCCTGTTCCCTGCGGTAAGAGGTGTGAAATTTATGTCTAAATTGTCTTTGCTTCCTCCCGATGATTTGCCACCAGTGGAAGTAACAAAACAGGATGCAATGCTACATTCAGAACTAGAACAGTCAATTGGTACGTGTTTTTATAGGATATGCGATCGCATCACCCAAGTTCTATTATCTAACTGTCAATGGTACATCACAACAGAAGGCACAACCCTGAGTCTCATTATTGATTGCTTCGATCTCGTCTCTTACTGGCACATAGTCAGCAACATCCCCCAACTAGGCAAAAGATTAGAAAGATTTACCAGCCAGGCAAAAATCCGCGTTTATCCTCCATTTGGCCGAGGAATACCCTTTGAAATTAGCGTCAATCAAATCTCAGCTTATAGAGACTGGTTGTAATGAATAGCTGACTTCCTAAACTAAACCATTAATTTTAGAAGTAGAGACATTCACCGGAAAGTCTCTACAAACACTAATCAAAACAAAAATTTTATTTTCTAACGCTATAATTAATACATAACTGCCAAACTAAAATCAATTATATCCAGAGAGATAACAACAAATGGTTAACAACATTTTTAACAATAAAAAGCAATTGTTTGACCGATGGGCCCCTAATTATGACCTTCTCTTTACCACAATATTTTATCAAGCAGTTCATAAAAGATTACTCACCAAAGTACAACTACCACCACAGGCTAACATCCTTGATTTAGGTTGCGGAACAGGACGTTTACTAGACCGTTTAGCATCGCAATTTCCCGATATACGTGGCACAGGCTTAGATTTTTCTCCCCAAATGTTGCGAATAGCCAGACAAAAAAACCGCCATCATCCCCGCCTAATTTTTATCGAAGGTAACGCCGAATCATTACCCTTTGCCGAAGGTCAATTTAACGCCGTTTTTAATACCATCAGCTTCTTACATTATCCCAACCCAGAACAAGTTTTAAGTGAAGTCAAACGGGTACTAACTCCCGGTGGTCGCTTCTATTTAGCCGATAGTACCATTAGCCATTACGCATCTCAATTTATGGCTAAATCTCCCGCTAGAATTAAACTTTATAATCAAGAACAACGACAACAACTAGCAAATTCCGTCGGTCTTAAATGCTTAGAACACCATTATTTATTAGGCCCAATTCTATTAACAATCTTTGAAAAACCCCATTAAGATTTTGTTCCCAGTCCCAGACCTACCGTGTACACACAAGTTAAACAAAGTGAAACCCAACATTAGAACCTCTATTTTTATGGGATGGTGCGTTACACTACGTTAACGCACCCTACGAAATGGGATCATTTATTTTTTGGGCGTTGCATAAGTGCGGGATGTTTTTTGAGTGTAGAGACGTTCCATGGAACGTCTCTACAAGGGTTTTGAATATATGCAAAATTTTCTTCATCCCAAAAATCAGCAACGCCATTTTTTGGTCTGTTCTAAACCGAGATGGGAATTAAAGAACTATTCACCTTTTCACTTAACCAATCATACCAACTTTCTAAACCCTCACCAGTAGTAGCCGAAACCTGGAAAATTTTAATCTTGGGGTTGACTTGTCGAGCATATTCTATACAACGTTTTACATCAAATTGAATATAAGGTAATAAATCAATTTTTGTGAGAATCATCATCTCACTAGCGCGGAATATATGGGGGTATTTAATCGGTTTATCTTCACCTTCCGTCACGGATAGAATTACCACCTTTGCTTGTTCACCTAAATCAAATAAAGCTGGGCAAACCAAATTTCCCACATTTTCAATTAATACCACAGAATTTAAAGATGGGTTTAATTGTTGTAAACCCCTTTCAATCATTCCTGCATCTAAATGGCAACCCGTACCCGTATTAATTTGGACGACTTTACAGCCAGTTGATTTAATTTTTTCCGCATCATTAGTAGTTTCTTGATCTCCTTCAATCACACTAATATTTAACCTGGTTTTTAAATCATTAATAGTACGAGTTAACAAAGTAGTTTTTCCCGCACCAGGAGAACTCATTAAATTTAAAGCTAAGATATTCCGACCTTTAAACCAACCCCGATTTTGAGCCGCAATTAAATTATTTTTACCTAAAATTTCCTGTTCTAAAGAAATAGTTGTATTATGAATTTTGGCATGAATTTGTGAAGCTTCATTATGATGATGAGCATGAGTAATTACTGTCCCATCCGGTAAAGTATGGGTGTGAGTATGTTCATGATGATCATGATGATGCTCAATTTCACCCGTTATCAGATTAGTAATTTTTGTTTCATCGTTATCAGAACAACCACAAGTTACACACATATTTCCTCGACCTCTATTTCCTTAATTTTCAATTCTTGACCAGTTAATAAATCTAATTCCACACTACCACATTGACAAATGCCAAAAGGTTGTTCTAAAGGAATAGTTGCCCCACATTGACGACATTTAGCCATTCCGGGAATTTCCCAAATTTCTAATGTCGCACCTTCAACAACTGTACCTTTAGCACAAATATCAAAACAAAAGCGAATCGCATCTGGCATAATTGCAGAAAGTTTACCAATTTCTAATAAAACTCGCTGCACTTTTTTATTACCAGCGTGTTCGCTGACAATAGCAATGATATTTTGTGTAATGCCTAATTCGTGCATAAAAATAAAGTAGGGAACAGGGAACAGGGAACAGGGAACAGGGTTGAGACTTCCTATTTACCAGTAATTTCCTATCAATTAAAAATTGTAGATTAATAATTAACAAATTCTTGGTAACTGCTCACCTACTAACATATCAACAATTCTTTCTGTACCAAAGATAGTTTTTAATAAAACTATACCAGCAGGGGAAGCAGTAACTTCACCAATTAAACAGGCATTTTTTCCGGCTGGATGAGTTTGCATAGCTGATAAAACAGTTTGGGCATATTCTCCTGGTACAACTACAACTAATTTACCTTCATTAGCTAAATATAAAGGATCTAATCCCAGAATTTCACACACTCCTTGCACTTCTTCATGTACAGGAATATATTTTTCTTCTAGACGAATAGCCACATTAGAACTAAGGGCAAATTCATTTAAAACTGTTGCCAAACCTCCTCTAGTTGCGTCTCGCATGGCATGAACTTGGGGACAAACATTTAAAATAGTTTTTACTAAATCATTCAGGGGTTGACAATCACTTTCAATATTACTTTCTAATGCTAATTCTCCACGAGCGATTAAAATTGCTGTACCATGATTTCCCAATTCACCATTAATAATTATGGCATCTCCTGGTTGAATATTATGAGCAGAAATATTAATTCCCGCAGGGATAATACCAATTCCAGCCGTATTAATAAATAACTTATCGGCTGCACCCCGATGAACGACTTTAGTATCTCCAGTGACAATTTGTATTCCTGCTTTTTCTGCTGCCAATTTCATACTAGCAACAACACGGCGTAAAGTTTCGACAGGTAAACCTTCTTCTAAAATCACACTACAAGTTAAATATAAAGGCTTTGCCCCACTGACAGCTAAATCATTTACTGTACCGTTAACCGCTAATTCTCCAATATCACCACCGGGAAAAAATAAAGGATCTACTACATAGGAATCTGTGGTAAAAGCTAATCTATCTCCTTGTGCTAAAAGATGAGTTAAATTAAAAGTCGCTTGGTCTTCTAATTGGTTGAGAATGGGATTATTAAAACTTTGAACAAAGATATCATCAATTAAATCTCGCATGGCTTTACCACCGCTACCATGAGCAAGATTAATGTGAGTATCTTGCACTGGATTTTGACGACGGCGGACTTGTTCGATTTTAGCAAAAAGGGGATTTTGATTTAATTTATCACTAGAAAAATTCATTTTAGATTTAGTTTAATTTGTGTTTATTTTTTTCAGATATGCTAGAATTTAACTAACATATCTGATAGGAATTAATAAAATTTATCTACCTGTTTCGGCGTGTCTACCTGCGTGTTTGTCACTATGGAGAACACCGCCTACAGCCCAGTTTTCTCGCTCAAATTCATCAATGTGGACTGTGATCCATTCGGGTTTAGTTCCCAAGGAAGAAACCAGGGCATTGGTAATGGCTTCTACTAATTTCCGCTTTTTTTCGATAGAGTGACCTTTAGCAAGTTGGACTGTAACAAATGGCATAGAAATTTCCTCGGATGATGGGGTTTGATGGATATCTAGCACAAGTAGAAAGAGGAAAGCATTTACGTGATAGCAACTGAAGATGATTTAAGTTTTGTTCTTTTGCTAATAGTTGAAAGTCGCCCATATTTATAATAAGCAGCACAAGCACCTTCGGAGGAAACCATACAACTACCAAGAGGTTTTTCAGGAGTACAAGCTGTACCAAAAACTTTACATTGCCAAGGTTTGAGAACTCCTTTCAAGATTTCACCACATTGGCAAGCTTTGTGATCAGCAACTTTTAAATTAGGCAGTGTAAATTTAACTTCAGCATCAAATTGGGCATATTCTGGACGAATTTTTAAACCAGAATCAGGCATTTCACCTAAACCGCGCCATTCAAAAGTATCCCGAACTGTAAATACTTGATCTATGGCTTCTAGTGCTATTTTATTTCCTGTAGTTTGAACGAGACGATTATATTGATTTTCTACTTGACAACGATTTTCTAATAATTGCTTTAATAGCATCCAAATAGATTGGAATATATCCAGGGGTTCAAATCCAGAAATAACAATTGGTAGGTGATATTCTTGGGCTATAAATTGATAGGGTTCTGTGCCTATAACCATGCTGACATGACCAGGCCCAATAAAACCATTTAACTGTAAATCAGGATTATTTAATAATGCTTTTAAAGCAGGAATTACGAGAACATGATTAGAAAACATACTAAAGTTAGTGAGGTTTTCTACAGTTGCTTGAAGAATGGTAAAAGCGGTACTAGGTGCGGTAGTTTCAAAACCGATACCAAAAAAGACTATTTCTTTATCGGGGTTATCTCTGGCAATTTGTAAGCTATCTAAGGGGGAGTAAACCATGCGAATATCGGCACCTTGGGCTTTAGCTTGGAGGAGGCTAAGTTGAGAACCAGGGACACGTATGGCATCACCAAAGGTAGTTAATATAACATTGGGATATTGAGAAATGGCGATCGCATCATCTATTCTTCCTTTTGGCATTACACAAACCGGACAACCAGGACCATGTATCAACTCTATATTTGGGGGTAATATTTCCTCTATCCCATATTTAAAAATTGAATGGGTATGTCCCCCGCATACCTCCATAATTTTTAAATCTTTACCTAAATGTCTATCTATTTTTTGACTTAATTTAGCAATTTCTGTAATTAAAGCTTCGGCTTTTTCAGGGACACGAAATTCATCAACGTATTTCATAATTATTTTGAAAGGATTTAATTAACTACTTATAGCGGCTTGTGCATCTACCAATTCTTGCAATAAATTTAATGTTTCTATTGCTTCTTGTTCATCAATTCGATTCATAGCAAAGCCAACATGAACTAACACCCAATCACCAATACAGGCTTCTGGGGGATGTTGTTCATCCACAATACAAGCAATATTCACTTGACGTTTTACACCACCAACATTAACTACAGCTAACTTTAATTTAGCGTCGCTAATTTCTATAATTTGTCCGGGGATTCCTAAACACATTTTAATTTTCCTTTGTTATAGGAGGGAACAGGGAACAGGGAACAGAAGGTTTAAAACTCCTTTAGTTTATAGTTTTATGATTAACTTTTATTCTGAAAGGTAACAAGAAAGGAAGACTTAAAACTCCTTTGGTATATAACTTTACTCTTAACTTTTGTACTTAATTTACCCGATAGCATTAGCGGCTGTAATCATAGCTTGACCTAAAGATAAACCGCCATCATTACTAGGAATTAAACTATGAGTTAAAACCTTTATTTCTAGCTGCTGTAAACCTTGGGTAACTTGTTCTAGTAGAATCCGATTTTGAAAAACTCCTCCTGTTAAAACTACTTGATTAATAGCATTTTCCACTGCCAGACGATGGGCAATTTTCACAGTAATATCAGCTAAACTTTTGTGAAATTTAGCCGCTATCACTTCTCTAGGAAGTTGTACCTGTAAGTCAGTGAGTAAAGATAACCACATAGAGCTAGAGTCTATATAATAGATATTATCTGAAAAGTTGAATTTAAAAGGATAATTCAAGTTTTCTTTAGAATCATTTAAAATATCAATATTAACTAAGGCTTCTAGGTTAATGGCTGCTTGTCCTTCATAACTGCATTCTTCCCGACAAATACCTATAGCCGCAGCTACAGCATCAAATAATCTACCAACTGATGAGGCTAACGGTGAATTGATGTTTTTTTCTATTAACTGATTAATAAGTTTTAGGGGCTTTTGTTCAAGAAAGTTTATAATATCCAAATGATGATATTTTTGCTTTAAATCTTCCCATGTAAAAGCGGATATTAAATGAGCATAAGTATTTCGCCAAGGTTGATAAACTGCCTGTTCTCCTCCTATCATAGCCACTGGTTTAAATGTAGCTAGGCGTTGAAAATGACGATAATCAGCCAGTAAAAATTCACCTCCCCAAAAAGTGTTATCAGTACCAAAACCTAAACCATCAAATGCAATTCCTAAAACTGGTTTTGTGTCTAATGGAATTTGATTTTCTGCCATACAAGCAGCAATATGGGCATGATGATGTTGAATTTCTTGCAGGGGAATTTGATTTAATGTAGCTAATTCTTTACCTAATTTACTTGCTAAATATTCAGGATGTTTATCTATAGCGATGATTTGGGGTTGATGAGTAAATAAATTCAGATATAAATTCAAAGTATCTTGATAAGCATTGAAAGTGGCTAAATTTTCTAAATCTCCTAAATGTTGAGACAAAATCGCCTCACCTTCTCGTAATAAACAAAAAGTATTTTTTAACTCGCTACCCATAGCTAAAATAGGTGGTGTTTTCTCAAAACCCGGTGGTAAATTTAGCGGTGCAGGTGCATAACCTCTAGCCCGACGCAGAATTTGGATTTTATGATTAAATACTCTAACTACAGAATCATCTACTCGGTTAACTATATCCCGATTATGCAGCAGAAAATAATCAGCAATTTGTCCTAATTTATCTTTTGCTTCTTGATTATTAATACATTGTGGTTCATCGGAAAGATTACCACTTGTCAAAATAATCGGGCGATTCATCCGCCGGAGAATTAAATGATGTAAAGGGGTATAAGGTAGCATAAAACCCAGAGTATTTTGTCCTGGGGCTACTGATTCAGCTATTTGTTGATGATGATTTTTATTGAGAGTTTTATTTAATAAAACAATAGGTGCGGCAGAACTAGTTAATAATTCTTTTTCTTGTTCACTTACCAAACAATATTCAGCAATAATATTAATATCTCGCGCCATTAAAGCGAAGGGTTTATGATAACGGTTTTTTCGTTCTCTTAATTTTTGTACGGCGGTTTCTTGGGTGGCATCACAAGCTAAATGAATACCCCCTAACCCTTTAATAGCAACAATTTCACCTTTTTGTAATAAAGTACAAACTGCGTCTACATCATCCAACATGGAAAACATGGAAGCTGTTACAGGTTGATTGTCAGCCCTTTCTAACCAAGCTTGGGGACCGCAAACAAAACAAGCGATAGGTTGGGCATGAAAACGGCGATTTTCTACATCATGATATTCGTGATCACATTGGGAACATTTGGGAAAATTTACCATACTAGTATTATTCCTATCGTAAGGAATAGAACGAATAATACTTAAACGGGGTCCGCAATGGGTACAATTAGTAAAAGGGTAGCGAAAGTAACGACTAAAAGGGTCGAAAATTTCTTTTTGGCATTGGGGACAGGTGGCTGCATCTGGGGAAATTTGGGTTTTAACTGGGCTATTTACACTTTGAGAAATGATAAAATCATCAAAGTTAAATTCACCGTGATAAGGTTGGCGGTTAATGTTGGTAATTTGGGCTAAAGGTGGGCATTCTTGTTGAATTTTAGTAATAAATTTTGATAGTTGTTCTTCACTACCTGCCACACGAATTAATACTCCTTGCCCATCATTAAAAACTTCCCCCTTTAAGTTTAAAGATTTAGCTAAACGGTAAACTGTGGGACGAAAACCTACTCCTTGAACTGTACCAATAATTCTAATTTCTTCTATAATCATGATTAAGCTGCCATAGCAAAATGCGATTGTTTCCTGAATCAGCTATTACCGCAGTTTGTCCACAAATTTTAATTCCATAACACCAATTTAAACTTTGTCTGGTGGGTAAGCCAAAATTCCGATTTTCGCTTTTAGTCTGAAAATTATCTTGTCCAGCGATCGCATCCGCAACCCTACCCTGTAATAATAGTATAGACTCCGGCTTTCTCCATCCTAACAAACGTGAGTTAGCTGTATCCGCAACAATTAACCAATCATCTTTTGTATCTACGCCATAGGGCATACTTAAACTACTCTCATTAGGGAAATATACACCTTGATTCATTTCCACCGTTTGAAAATTCTTTTGACCTAACACCACCGCACAAGGAGTATTATTTTCAGTGGGTATTCCTGACCAAATCATCACCCGATTATTTCCCGCATCAGCTACAACCAAATTATTTCCCCATAAAGTAATATCATGACACCAACGCATACTAACCGCAGTGGGTGAACTGCCATTATTTTCATTACGAGAAATCATGTCAGGTTGTCCCAAAACTAAATCAGCCGGTTGGCCATTTTCTGTAGGGAATTGTTGCCAAATTAACACCCGACGATTACCTGTGTCTGCTACAAATAACTGACCTTGATGATAGAAAACACCATAAGGCCAATGTAAACTATTAGCCGTTGGTTGTTGATTACCCCGATTTGGTTGATTATCACTAAAATTTGTTTGTCCTAATACTATATCGGCGGGAATATGACTATTTTCTGGTAAATCTTTCCAAATTAATACGCGATGATTCCAAGCATCTGCCACCGCTAAACCTTGACCACAAACGCAAACTCCTGTAGGAACACTTAAAGTAGTTCTTCCGGGAATACCTTTAGCATTTTGTCCTTCTTGGTAAAAGTCAGGTTGTCCAATTATCCAATCTGCTGGTTGACAATCTTGGGTGGGTAAATTTTTCCATCCCAATAAACGATGATGTCCAGTGTCTGATACCCATAAAGGACCAGTTGGAGAAACTAAACAAACACCACGGGGACCAAACATTGTAGAAGGACTAGGTGCAAGAGGTATTACTAATTGATTTGGTTCAATTGTGTTACCTAAAATTATTTCCGCACCTTCAGGTGATAAAATAAGCTGTGAGGGATTTAATATAGTTTTTGGTTGCAATTTTAGTTAGATGGAGATAATTTTTAATTACAGTTAAACAATATTTTTTATTTAAAACTATTAGAATTTAATTTTTTGTATCAATAATGGCTGTTTTTATTAAAATGTCATCATATTTATACAATTACCTATTCGCTGATAATTTTTAATTTTTATAGAAAAAATCACAATAATATACTTCTTCTCTCAATGAAAAAAGAAAAATTATACAGCAATTATTATATTATTAATTTATCACTAGTGCAGCATGGCGGAAATAATTATCCAGTTAAAAAACCTGAAAATTACTATTTAATCAACCTTCTTCCCTCCTGCCTCCTGCCTCTTTGCACTAGCTAAATTTCACAAGTAACAGCTAATTTCTGTTTAAGTTTTACTTCTAAGTTTTGCATGAATTTAGTTATAATTTGCACTTGTTCTATTTGGTGATGGTGGGTAAAAATTGTGAGAGATTCTTGATAGTAAGAATTAGCTTTGGCTAGGTTGTGTTGATTACCAAGTTCTGGTTTTTGCGGATCATCTGGTAAATTAACTAAAGCATTAGCTTTGTTAACAATTGTGCTGGCATATTCTAACGGTGTGTCTAGGGAATTACGCACAATTAAGGCTTGATCATAAGCAGCAAGCGCTCGTAAACTATTCTCGATAGGATGATTATTATCCAAATTTTGTAAAACATTGCCTAGATTATTTTGTAACATAGCATATTCTTGAGGATAATCAAGAACATTAATCCGTTGGAGGATTTCTTCAAATGTCTGTAAAGCCAGTTTTTCAAAAATATTTTTTTCTTCTGGATTTTCCGCAATAGATAGATAAGCAATAGCAATATTGTTATATAGAATTGCATACTTTTGGGGAAATTCATTAGCCGTAAATACCCTTAAGGCTTGTTGATAAGCTTGAATACTATCAGTGATTCTTGCTAGATTATAAGGGGCTAGTGATTGTAATACTATTCCTAAATTCATTTGTACTTCTGCCACTTCTAGATGTGAACCTAACTTTTGTAAAATTGGTAATGATTCTAGATAAGCGGCTTTAGCTTGTAATAATAATTCTACGCTTTGTTCGGGAATTACCTGTAAAACACTTGCTAAACCTACTTTTATTCGGGCTTTTAGTAGTGGATATTCTTCATTACACATTTCCTCTGCACGTTCATATAAACCAACCGCACTCCATAATTTTTCGGTTGTATATGGATTTTTTTGTAACTTTTGGGCTAGATTAATCAACATCTGAATTTTTTCTGCGGTCGTAACCAATTTAGCAGCAATGGTATTAAAAGCTGCTTTGATTGTTGATGCTTTAATTTTGTATGTAGCTTCCATAAGTCTAGAATCCTGATGTATGATAAATTCTGATCTAGCAGAAAAACAACAGAGAACAGGCAAATAACGCAAGTAAAAATTTATTATTTATCTTGCTATAGTTTTTGAGTCTAGCTAGTATCTGTCTCAAGATATATAAATTTTGAGACACTTAAATTAATTGTCTACTTATTTATCAGACTTTATGCTATTAATTTCATTAAAATATACACAAAAGTAATATTCACTCAGGTATATTTGAATATATGTTGCTGATTATCTATTAATAAAAATAAATGTATAGCATTTTAACTTTGATGTCGGTGCTTTTAGAAATGATAATGATTTCAGGTTAGACCAAAGCCTGTGTCAAAATGTTCCTAAACAATTTTTTGTATCGTTTATTCAATCCGATGGTATCAGTCAAGCGGGATTTTGCCAGTTTATTTTCGGATTTTAATGTTTGCAACTCGCAACCCCAGTATACAAACCGCGAGTAACCGCATTCTAACATGAATCTCTATAAATCTATATGAAATATGAGAATTCTATCTAATACTGTTTCACCTCTATCATGATACAAATACAGGGGGTGAGGATTTAGCAATGCTAAACCCATAGAAAAAATTGATATGAATGACTCATAAATTTAACTTTCTACTTTGATGAATATCTTATCTTCTTTGATTTTCACTTCATATATTTGTAAGGAAATATCAGGGATAGTTAAACATTTGCCAGTTGTTAAGTCATATTGAAATTCATGTTTAGGACAGGTGAGAATTGAATTTTTGACCTGACCTTTATCTAAGGGATTACCAAGATGAGAACAGGCGTTATGATAACAAAATATTTTATCGCTTTGACGATATAGAATTAAAAAATGATTAGCAATTTCTACAGGAAACACAGATGCTTCAGAAATTTGATGGAGATTTGCGACTTTTAGCCAGTAAGATTCTTTAGGTGGAGTAAACGGACTAATAATATTAGGATTGTTATAATTAGCAGAACTACTATTTACAGCAATTACTCTAGTAATTTCCGGGCAATGTTTTTTAATGATTTGTTCTACTCCTTGAGATAAGGTTAATGTAGAAGATGGGCAATTACTACAACTACCAATTAATTTAATTTCTACGGTGTCAGGTGGTTTAATTGCTATTAGTTCTACATCTCCATTATGACTTTGTAAACTAGGACGAATTTCTGCTAAAGCAAGTTGTAAACGTTCTGCCAATGGTTGTTTAACTAAATCATGATAAAGTAAAACAGCATACACTATTTCATCATTTACTGCTTGACGTAAAGCTGTAATATTTTCTTGTTTGCAAGTTTTAATTAAACTGGTTAATGCTGCTTTATGTAAGGCTTCAATTGCCCTTTTAAGTCCTACAGCTACACAGCGTTGGCTTTCGTCCCATTCGGCAATAATGGCTTCAAAACGGTTAATTTCAGTAATTAGTTCTTCTAATTTAGTCATTAGTTACAGCAGGGAACAGGGAACAGGGAACAGGGAACAGGGAACAGGGAACAGGGAACAGGGAACAGGGAACAGAGTTAAAACTCTCTTTGTATAAGGGTTTGTTCCAAAAATTTGTACCTCATTTACAGCAGGGAACAGGGTTGAAAGTCCCTTTGTATAAGGGTTTGTTCCAAAATTTTGTACCTCATTTATGTACCTGAAACGGGCTGTATTAGTTATTAGTATGTGTAGGATGGGCATTTTTTGGTAAAACACTGAATAGAAGCGGAAAAAAGTAGTAAATGCCCACTTCAGTATTTTAAAAAAATCCAACAGAAAGGCTATATTTATTTTTGATTTTATTTGTGTGTGATTTTAAATAGCATCAATTCCCCTCTAATTGTGCTTTATTTCATTTTGAAATCTTTGAGGAGAAAGGGCATCATTACACCAATGATTACGCTAGAAGCAATTAGGGGTATCCATAAAGGAATTGTGGCTTGTGCTAATGAAACTAATAGTAATGTACCCAAAGTAGTGGCGATTACTACTTGACGAAGAAAATAAATAGGATCGCGGAATAGCTTACCTTTAAAAAGTAATTTTGCCGAAAACCAACCAAGTTCGATCATTTTTACTCCTAGTAGTTAGAAATTAAATTCAACAACAAAAAGCTTAAAATTACAGTAGGAATTACACCCGCAGGAGCGAATAAGCTACCAATAGTAGCTGCAAATGTATATCCTAATTCTTTTCCTGCTAAAATTATTCCACCAATTGCACCGCCAATCATGGCAAAAATGGTGGTGATGAATAACCAGATTATTTCTGTAGAGATTGATAAGTCACCAGTGGCTAAACTGTCAATTAATTCTTTTACTCCTGGGTGGTGAAGAATTACATCCATGTTGTTTTATCCTGCTATTTTTGCGGTTTGAGGTTGGGTAAAAGCTTGTATTTCGGCTTCTATATCTTGTAGGCTTTGGCTGATAATTTCAGCTTGTTCTAGTTGTTTGTTTTGGGTGAATATTTGACTGGCTTCTTGATAATAAGCTTTGGCTTGTAAGAGGTTTTGTAAATTGCCTAATTCTGGTTTTTCTGGGTCGTCTGGTAAGTTAAATAAGGCATTGGCTTTATTAGAAATTGTGTTGGCGTATTCTAAAGGTGTATCTTTGGGGTTGCGGACTTTTAAGGCTTCGTTGTAAGCTGCGATCGCTTGCAAGTTATTTTCGATTGGGTGAGAACTAACTAGATATTGTAAGGCGTTGCCTAGATTGTTTTGCAACATGGCATATTCTCTAGGATGGTCAATCAAATTGATGTGCTGTAAGGCTGTTTCAAAGGACTGTACTGCTAACCCTTGTCGCAAATTTTCCCGTTCGGAGGGCATTGGCATAGATAAATAGGCGATCGCTATATTATTATATAAAATCGCGTATTCCTGGGGGTAATCTTGCCAAGTAAACACCCCCAAAGCCTGATGATAAGCTTGAATACAATCAGTTATCCGTGCCAAACTATACGGAACTAGGGATTGTAAAACTAACCCCAAATTCATCTGTACTTCTGCTATTTCTTCCGGCGTTGCTAACTGTTGAAAAATTACTAAAGCCTCTTCATAATTATCCTTAGCTTGCTGTAGTAACTGGGGGTCACTATCAGGAATCCTATGCAGAGTTCCCGCTATTCCCACTTTAGCCCGTGCTTTTAATAAGAGATAATCCTCTTTACACATTTGGTATGCACGGTAAAACAACCCCAACGCATTACGCAAATCTTGGGAGGTTTTGGGCTTTTTTTGGAAACCTTGCCCCATCTCAATCAGCATTGTAATTTTTTCTTCTGTTGTTGCTGATTCCGAATCAATGGCAGCATAAGCAGCTTTAACTGCTGAATCTGTAATACTTGGGGTTTTCATTGGCACTTTCTAGCCGATTGGGGAATTAATCCTAAGCCAATTTACGCAGAAACAAGTAACAGATTCCCCAAACTCAAAGTTTTATCACCAAGGATAAAACTAGAAAATCCATGTTTGTGTTCATGGACTTTCGTACAAGAATAATTTAATCTATTTCTTTGAATATAAAGCGCTCTCTTGATAAAAATCTAGAGTAAATTTACCCATCATGGATGTCAGTTTCAACTAATTTAAAGCTTGAGTGTATGCTTTTGGTATAACAGGTTTACTAATTAGCGACAAATAGGACAATTTATAGGCTAAATTATATCTAATTTTCTTGATGATATCAACAAAGTTTAACTAGGAAAGAGGGAAAAAGTTATACTGAAGTTTTTTGTAAAATCAAAACTGATTTCTATCTTTCTGGTTTGGTTATAGATTTATAAAGTAGATTAAGTTAATCAGGTTTACTAAGGTGAGCCATTGGTATCAACTTAAGCTACAGATGGCTTATTTGTTGGCTTTCACACCCGCCCTGAAATAAATTTACGGGCTAATAGCTAAAGTTTACTAAAGTAAACTAGAGATTTTTAGTCATTTTGAGATGACTTTGTTTATTAGACTCTTAATTTATTCCCAGCCTGGCTATCGGTTTTACGTTAAGTTGGCACTGGTGGGTGAGCATATATGCTAGAATATTGTCAAAATATCCAAAATAATTAACTAAAATAATTAACTAAAATAATTAAAGATTATGCAAACCTACACTCTCACAGATGTTCACTATAAACATAGTGAAATTTTTAACAAAGCTGCTATCGAACCAGTTTTAATTATTAGTCAATCACAGCCTAATTATGTAATTATTTCCGCCGATAGCTATCAAAAGTTACTAAATCGGCTGCAAGAATTAGCAGATTTGCTTTTAGTTCAAGTGGCTGAAACCGCAATAAATCAATCTCAAATGGTTGGTACAGAGGCTTTTACATTAGTGCTGGAACATTTAGCCAATAATCAACTAGAATAAATTACACAAATTCTTTTTTTACACCGCACTGAGCGTAGCCGAAGTGTTTCCTGTTCCCTATTCCCTGTTCCCTGTTCCCTGTTCCCTGTTCCCTGTGGTGAGTAAATTTTTTTGTCCAAAATCTAATTGATTTAATCAATACCTTATTTTAAAATTATCAATACTGGTCAAAAACTGAGAATCTACTAAATTTCTCCTCAGCAAACTGCAAAAATTAATTTAATTCTCTGGCGTATCTCCCGATAAACACGGAGGGAAAAATCCCCCACATCAACAACAGAAAAATATAGTCAATGACTAATGTACTCTGGCTACAAGGTGGTGCTTGTTCAGGTAACACCATGTCTTTTCTTAATGCTGAAGAACCGACAGCCTGTGATTTAATTGCGGACTTTGGAATTAAAATTCTTTGGCATCCTTCCTTGGGGTTAGAATTAGGCGCGAACCTCCAAACACTACTTTGGGAATGTGTTTTAGGTAAAACACCCCTAGATATCTTAGTTTTTGAAGGTAGCGTGGTGAATGCCCCCAACGGTACAGGAGAATGGAATCGTTTCGCCGATCGCCCGATGAAAGACTGGTTAGCGGACTTAGTAAAAGCGGCTAAGTTTGTCGTAGCGATTGGAGACTGTGCCACTTGGGGAGGTATCCCAGCAATGGAACCCAACCCCAGCGAATCAGAAGGTTTACAATTTCTCAAACGCCAAAAAGGGGGTTTTCTCGGCGCTGATTTCGTCAGTAAAGGCGGCTTACCTGTGATTAACATTCCCGGATGTCCAGCCCATCCCGATTGGATAACGCAGATATTAGTAGCGATCGCCACTGGCCGTATTAGCGATATTGCCCTAGATGAACTACATCGCCCCAAAACCTTCTTTAACACCTACACCCAAACCGGCTGTACTCGTAACGTCCACTTTGCCTACAAAGCCACTACCGCCGAGTTTGGACAACGCAAAGGCTGTCTATTCTATGACTTAGGCTGTCGCGGGCCCATGACTCACTCCTCCTGCAACCGCATCCTCTGGAACCGCGTTTCCTCCAAAACCCGCGCCGGTATGCCTTGCATCGGTTGTACAGAACCAGAATTTCCCTTTTACGACCTCAAACCCGGTACAGTCTTTAAAACTCAAACCCTGTTAGGTGTACCCAAAGAACTACCCCCAGGCGTAAACATGAAAGATTACGCAGTGTTAACTGTAGTAGCAAAAGACGCAGCACCAGCCTGGGCAGATGAAGACTTTTTTACAGTTTAGGGCAGGAGGCAGAAGGCAGGAGGCAGGAGGCAGGAGGCAGGAGGCAGGAGGCAGGAGGAAGATAAAATTACTTTCTCTGACTGTTGAATACACCTGAACCCTAAAGGTAGAGACTTCCACCCTAAAGGTAGAACGATGAACCTTAAAGGTAGAAACTTCCACCCTAAAGGTAGAACGTTGAACCCTAAAGGTAAAAACTTTCACCTCAAAGGTAGAAACTTTCACCCTTACAGGACGAAAACTTCACCTCAAAGGTGGAACGATGAACCTTAAAGGTAGAAACTTTCACCTTAAAGGTAGAACGATGAACCCTAAAGGTAGAAACTTCCACCTTAAAGGTAGAACGATGAACCCTAAAGGTAGAACGATGAACCCTAAAGGTAGAACGATGAACCCTAAAGTATCTTCATTTCTCCTTACACATAAATCAACATTATGCCAGTTCAAATATTAGACATTGCCCCAGTGGGGAGAGTTGAAGGCGATTTAGACGTGCGTGTAGAAATAGATAACGGCTATGTAGTCAACGCTTGGACTCATGCTGAACTATTTCGCGGTTTTGAAATTATCCTCCGGGGCAAAGACCCCCAAGCCGGTTTAATTGTTACACCCCGCATCTGTGGGATTTGTGGCGGTTCTCACCTATCCTCCGCATCTTGGGCATTAGATACAGCCTGGGGCACAGAAGTTCCCCGCAATGCGATTTTAGCCAGAAACTTAGGGCAAATCGTCGAAACAATCCAAAGTATACCCCGCTACTTTTACGGATTGTTTGCCATTGACTTAACTAACAAAAACTATCGCCGTAGTCGCTTCTATGATGAAGCTGTAAGACGTTTTTCCGCCTTTACAGGGAAATCCTATGAAATCGGTGTCACCATTTCCGCCAAACCCGTAGAAATCTATGCTTTATTAGGTGGACAATGGCCGCACAGCAGTTATATGGAAATAAATTCAGGAATTGCTTATATAGTAAGGGTTTCTCAGGAAAGGTGTGATTATTCCCTGGCTTTTCCTTAAATTAGGTAATAAACCCACCCCCATCTGCGTCATCAGCAAAAGATAAAAAGCAGTAAATCCATTTATTTTTCTCTGCTAAAAGTTATTTTAAAAGTTATTTGGTTTTCTCAGGCGTTACCTAATTTTTCCCTACATTCCAAAATCGTCTAAACTTAAAGTGTTCGCTAACTGCCAAAATCCCATGCCTCGCTGGTTCAATATTGCTGGTCCTTGTCAAAACGATATCCACTATATGCTATCTCCAACAACAAGATTACCAGATTTGGAGGAGCTAATTCAACAGCGTAGTTATTTTGTCCTTCATGCACCACGACAAACAGGGAAAACAACAGCAATGTTAACCCTAGCACAGCAACTTACCGCCACAGGACGTTATGCCGCAGTCATGGTATCCGTAGAAGTAGGAAGTGCATTTAATCATGATCCCAGTGCCGCAGAATTAGCAATTTTAGGGGCTTGGTATAATACAATAAATATCCGATTACCTAAAGAATTACAGCCTCCTGTTAAACAATGGCAACAGGAAGAACCAGGAAACAGAATTAACGATTTTTTAACAGCTTGGGTAAAATCTTTAAACCGACCTTTAGTATTATTTATAGATGAAATTGACTCTTTACAGGACCAAACATTAATTTCAGTTTTACGACAGTTAAGAAATGGTTTTCCTAACCGTCCAGAAAATTTCCCTTCATCAGTAGGATTAATTGGTTTACGAGATGTAAGAGATTATAAAGTAGCATCCGGTGGTAGTGAACGACTAAATACTTCTAGTCCTTTTAACATTAAAGTTAGTTCTATTACTTTGAGAAATTTTTATCTTGAAGAAGTACAAGAACTATATCAACAACATACAGAAGCAACAGGACAAATTTTCACTCCTGAAGCTATAGAAACAGCTTTTGATTTAACTCAAGGACAACCTTGGTTAGTAAATGCTCTGGCTAAAGAAGTTGTAGAAAAAATGGTTAAAGATAGAAGTATTACTATTACTAAAGAACACATTTTACAAGCAAAAGAAATATTAATTGCTCGTCAAGATACTCATTTAGATAGTTTAGCTGAACGTTTACGAGAACCAAGAATCAAAGCAATTATTGAACCGATGTTAGCAGGTTTAGAATTGGGGGATATACCCAACGATGATATTCAATTTGTGCTTGATTTGGGTTTGTGTAAAATGCACCCCCAAGGTGGGTTAACCATTGCTAATCCCATTTATCGGGAAGTTTTACCCAGAGTATTAACAGTGACACCAATGGCATCTTTACCAATGATTGCACCAACTTGGTTAACCCCAGAAGGTGAATTAAATATAGATGCTTTACTGGCTGCATTTCTCAAATTTTGGCGACAACATGGAGAACCATTATTAGGTAGCACGGGCTATCATGAAATTGCCCCCCACATCGTATTAATGGCTTTCTTGCATCGTGTCGTCAATGGTGGTGGAACTTTAGAAAGGGAATATGCGATCGGTAGTGACAGAATGGATTTATGTCTGCGTTACAAAGGTGTAACGTTAGGTATTGAGTTAAAGGTATGGCGGGATAAAAAGCGCGATCCCCAAACTGAGGGTATTGAACAGCTAGAATCCTATTTAGCGCGTTTGGGTTTAGATTTTGGTTGGTTATTTGTGTTTGATAGGCGTAAAAATGCCCTACCAATGGAAGAACGTTTATCAACTCAGGTTGTGGTGACGGAAAATCAACGTCGGATTACTGTGATTCGGGCTTGAGTATTTTGATCAGGAGTAGGTTGGCGCACGTTAAGGAAGTCCAAGGTTAGTGGTCAAGTATAATTGTTTTCTTTGTATTGAAATATAAACCCGGCTTTTCCTCAATATAAATACTCAAATATGAATATAGAAGTTTAAATAGTTACTGGTTAACTTGGGTATAGAAGTATTTATTTGGAAATTGAGCGATCGCCTACGCTGGGTGCTCTGCGCGATCAGCTACGCTGGGCGTTTCGCCATCGCCTGAAACCGGGCTTTGTCTATCGCTTTTCTCAAAGATGTCTAGCGTTACATTTCATTAACGCAAGCTACGAAAGCGGCGATCGCACTTTGTTTATTTGGAAATTGAGCGATCGCCAGGGCGTGGGCGTTTCGCCATCGCCTGAAACCGGGCTTTGTCTATCGCATTTCTCAAAGATGTTTAGCGTTACATTTGATTAACGCCAGCTACGAAAGCGGCGATCACACTAGCTAAAGTTCTCCGTTCCATTAGGCTGCGATCGCTATGAACGGATAACGTAAAGTTAGGACTCAGATACAGCAGCAATATACTTCTATAGCACTACGCTCTAGGCAAGAGGCAATAGGCAAGAGGTGATAGTAAGCTATGACTAAGTTTCAGGATTTGAGAATGTCCTAAGCATGATGCGTAGTGCTATATATTTCAGTCTCAGCCCCATCAAGAGGTAAAAATAAGATTAATTAATTGACATTAATATTGTTTTTGTATAAATTAAGATTAGTTCTCTAATCTTAGTTTTATGCTGGAAATTGCAAAGGAAGACATAATCTCCCGTCTTCAATTTGATAACCCTTGGTGGGAAACAGGTAGTAAGGAGAAAATAATCTACCAAGAGAACAAACGACGCAAGTACTTTGAGACCTTCTCTCGAAGCATATTGGATACAAGTGTGCATCGAGCAATAGTTTTGATGGGACCCAGGCGTGTTGGTAAAACTGTGATGGTTTATCACAGTATCCGTCTACTCTTAGATTCCGGTATTAGTGCGGAAAATATTCTATATGTATCTCTGGAAACACCAATTTATACTGGACTTCCATTAGAGCGAATACTTAGTTACTTTCAGGAATTATTCAATCACGATCGCAATTCAAGGCTATTTGTCTTTTTTGATGAAATCCAATATTTACGAGAATGGGAAATTCATTTAAAATCTCTGGTTGATTCATTTCCTAGTTACCGTTTTGTGGCTACTGGTTCTGCTGCTGCTGCCCTAAGACTGAAAAGTGCTGAGTCTGGTGCTGGTAGATTCAGTGACTATATCCTACCACCCCTAACCTTTGCTGAGTATTTAATGTTTATAGAACGAGAAGATGAGTTAATAGAGGCAAATATTAATGATTCTCAAGACTCTGGATATCCATCAAAGAAGTATGAGTTTTTGTCTCAAAATATCGAGCAATTAAATGAGGAGTTTATTAATTACCTGAACTTTGGGGGATATCCAGAAGCTGTTTTCTCTGAGACAATTCGCCAGAATCCTAACCAATATATTAAAAGTGACATCATTGATAAGGTATTGCTACGAGATTTACCAAGTCTTTATGGAATTAGTGATATTCAGGAACTTAATAGACTTTTCACGACTCTAGCGTATAATTCTGGCAACGAAGTAAGTCTAGAGGGATTATCAAAATCCTCTGGTGTGGCTAAAAACACTCTCAAACGTTACCTTGAGTATCTTGAGGCGGCGTTCCTGATCCGTCGTGTAGAGCGAATTGATCAAAATGCTAAGAGATTCAAGAGAGCAATTTGTTTTAAAGTCTATTTGACTAACCCATCAATGCGGGCTGCATTATTTGGACAGTTGGAAACAAATTCTAAGGCGATGGGGGCGATGACTGAAACTGCCATTTTTAGCCAATGGCAACATAGTAAAATGATTGAGCTTTACTATGCGCGATGGAAGACAGGAGAGATTGACATTGTTCATTTGAATGCCGCTCATCAAGTCCCTTCTTGGATAGTTGAGGTCAAGTGGAGCGATCGTCCTTATAGTTCACCCTCAGAACTGGACAACTGCATAGAATTTGTCAAACAGAATCCCAGTGTGGAACAACCGATTTTGATCACGAGTAAGACTATCAGAGATCCTAATTTTTTATATAAAGATGTACGATTTCACTTTGAGCCCGCTAGTTTATATGCCTATCTTCTTGGTGCTAATATATTGCGAAATATTGATACTAAGGTGAAGAAATAGCGTTTCATATCACCACCTTCTGAATAATAGTTTTGGAAATTGAGCGATCGCCTACGTTGGGCGTTTCGCCATCGCCTACGTTGAGCGTTTCACCATCGCACTTTGTTGATTTGGAAATTGAGCGATCGCCTGAAACCGGGTTTTGTCTATCGCATTCCTCAAAGATGTTTAGCGTTACATTTGATTAACGCAAGCTACGAAAGCGGCGATCGCCTACGGTGGCCGTTTCACCATCGCCTGAAACCGGGCTTTGTCTATCGCTTTTCTCAAAGATGTCTAGCGTTACATTTCATTAACGCAAGCTACGAAAGCGGCGATCGCACTTTGTTTATTTGGAAATTGAGCGATCGCCTGAAACCGGGCTTTGTCTATCGCTTTTCTCAAAGATGTTTAACCTTACATTTGATTAACGCCAGGTACGAAAGCGGCGATCGCACACGTGCATCGCAGCCTATGGGAGATGTTGGCGGATTAAATTTGCAATGTCTTGCATTCCGAGTTTTTCCAGTTCTGCTATGTACACCTCCCACGGGGGGATGTTGCTCATGTAAGGCTCGTTAGGGCCCGTGTACATCCCACCACCCGGTCCTGTAGATAGCCCACCACCCGGTCCCGTATATAAACCACCTCCAGGGCCGGTGTATAGCCCGCCTCCAGGTCCGGTGTATTGATTTCTCGGCCAAACCCCTTTTAGTTCCGACATTTCAGTTCTCCGATCCTTTTAGAGACACTCCACTAGTTATTATACAGAAAGTTTTCGTCTAACATACACAGATATTACACCGATTATGTTGAGATTACTCAGGTAATAAAAGAATCATAACAGATCATACCGCACCATAACATCTAGATAATAGCAAGAAAAATTCTAGATATTGTCAATACCCAGGTATTATACGGGATTTTTCGGGCTATTCATCTGAGTTTGTAGGCAACTACAGTAGTTTGAGCTTATTTCTCGCTGATATCCAGAATTTTTCTAAATCTCTCAACTTCCAACTTTAACCTTTCATTCTCCATCCTGAGCGCCAATATTTCATTCTTCTGCAACTCAATTAATGACTTTTGACTAATTACCTCACCAAAGGCTTTTTTCCGGTTTTCAATCCCAAACCAACGCTGGTAGGTTTTTGTATGTTCATCAACAGTATGACCTAAATTATCTGCTGCGGCTTTGATGGGTATTCCCTGAAGATGCGAACGGATAGCGCAAGCATGACGTAAATCATAAGGTTGAAACTCAATTCCCACTTTTCTAAACCATCTGGATATATCTCTCCGCATCCAATTAATATTTTGCACAGATGCAATTTTGGCAACTTTTTTCTCTAAAATATTTAATGGTTTGGGATTCTTTAAATCAAATAATTCTATCCATTCAGGAACAAAAGGAATAACTTCTCGATATCCAGTCTTAGTATTTTTATTCACCTTCCAAGTATGATCTATATTTTGGGGAGACATCCACCAATTAATATCCGGTTGTACAAATAGTTCCCTTGGCCTTAACCCAAAAGTCGCTAACATTCCATATACCCAACGCCACATTTCCCAGGTGTCTATTTCATCACTAATATTTGTATTTTTGCGGCTGAGGGCGAATTTTTCAAAGAGGTGAAAACCAGATATGATTTTTTCATCATCAGGTATTTCTCGATAAGCAGGGGTGACATTATCCCGTGTGACATCGAGTTCAAATCCTAAATTAAAGGTTTTAATTAAAACGGAAGTTACGGCAATTAGTTCATTTTTTTTATTACCCTGAGATGAATTAATAATTTCCTCAAAATTTTCTTTTGTGGCTAAATGGGTGAGAGGAAAGTTTCTTTTAATTACAGATATATAGTTAGCAAAAGTATTTTCACTGGTGATAGTTTTCTGACGGGTTTGATAATATTTCTCTTCAAATGTATCTAATAATTCCCCAATTGTTTTGATTTCTTGCTTATCCCTAGATTTAATTCCTAAATATTTTTCATTCCACTGGAAAGTATGACGAGCAATTAATTTACCTAACTCGTAACTTTCCTCAATTGCTGTTTTTAATCCTTCTAAATTTGCGGGTATTCCCAGAGACAAATCATACTGCTTTTTCTGTTTACCTATACTACTATCCCCTGGTTTTAAGGGTAAAGTAGCTCGCAACTGTAAAGAATTACCAGTTTGTTTAATACTAACTCTTATTCTCTCCCGTTTTAAATTATTATTAGCGGCGATTAACTTCTGTTCAAAAACTGCTTGATATTGTAATTCTGTTGCTTTTATTTTCGCCATTGTTCCCCTATAGCGGCCATCTGTAGTGTTCTTGGGAATATGTTTCTGATATTAATTTTTGGCGACGCATTTACCCAGATTTTGCCGACTCATTCCCTAAATATTCACTTATTTATAAAAGCTGAAATCCTGAAAATAAAATGTTCTGATCGAGCAAAACCACTTTACTCAATAAGTTACTCAGTAACATTTTCAGCATTTCACCAGTTACCACAGCAGTTATATGGTGCCCGGTGGTGTGATGTGCGCCCCCACTTTAACTGATATTACCCGCGCTTGGTCTATTCTGGAATATTTCCGCACCAATTGGTTAGAACCAGTTTGGTTAGGTTGTTCTTTAGAAAGATACGAACAAATTCAGAGTTACAATGACTTTGAAAGATGGTTAGATGAAGATGTTAAACATCGAGAATCTGACTTAGGTTTATATTGGCGGATGGGTTTAGACATTGGTTTAGACCGCTTTGGCGCTGGTGTTGGTAAATATGTGACTTGGGGATATTTGCCCCATGAAGACCGATATCAAAAGCCCACCATTGAGGGACGTAACGCCGCAGTGATGATGAAAAGTGGTGTTTACGATAGCTTTACAGACACACATACCTTAATGGATCAATCCTTTACCCGTGAGAACTTGAGCCATTCTTGGTATGATGAAGGAACAGGAGATTGGCATCCGAGCGATCGCACCACCAAACCCATCGCCAACAACCAAAAAGACTTTAACGGCGCTTATTCCTGGTCAAGTGCCGTACTCCACAAAGATTTCGGACGTTTAGAAGCCGGTCCCCTAGCCCGTCAACTAGTCGCCGGTGGTCAACATGGAGAATCTTGGCAACACCACGACCCATTTATTTTAGACGTATTCAAAAAAATGGGCGGTGCCAGCGTTCACGTCCGCCAACTCGCACGGGTGCATGAAATCGTCAAACTATACCGCCAAGCCGAACGCTGCCTCAGAGAAATCAAACTCAACGACCCCTGGTATATCAAACCCAAAGAAAAAGACGGAAAAGGCTGGGGTGCGACAGAAGCCGCCAGAGGTGCATTATGTCACTGGGTAGAAATCGAAGGCGGCAAAATCAAAAATTATCAAGTTATTGCCCCCGGTACATGGAACATCGGACCCCGTGACGGCTTAGGCAAACGCGGACCCATCGAAGAAGCCTTAATCGGTACACCCATCGAAGACCCCACCGACCCCGTAGAAGTAGGACACGTAGCCCGTTCCTTCGACTCCTGTTTAGTGTGTACAGTGCACGCCCACGATGCCAAAACCGGCAAAGAACTGGCACGTTTTCGGACTGCATAAATTGATTGTGAGGATAGTTACAAAACTCCCTCAAACAGTGCGTTAGGCTGAACTTAACGCACTTTCTCAACTGCAAAATATTGGTAATCCAGAATGTTGTAGATAAGTGGAAATAGATAAATATGTCATTGAGAACAAAACAAAGTGGAGACAAGCAATCTCAAAATTTCAGATTGTAATATTTCCCTAAGAACGCAAAAGGTCATTGCGAACGGAACGAAGTGGAGAGAAGCAATCTCAAAAATTTTGATGGCAACATTTCCATAAGACATCAAAATCTATATCTTCCCTTATCACTTCACAATCAAGATTACCAAAGTGATCAGGCAGAATAAATTACACAAATTCTTTTTCTGTTCCCTGTTCCCTGCACCGCACTGAGCGCAGTCGAAGTGTTCCCCGTTCCCTCTCTTATTAATTGGTAAAAAATAGTGACTAATTTAGAACTACACAAACACTTTTCTAACTTACCAGATGCCGCCATACAAGAATTTACAGAATGGTGTATATTAGAACAATCAAAAGTAGCTGGACTAGAATTTAAACCAGACGAAACAAAACTAAAAAACCTAGAATCAGCAGATTATTTAAAACAGCTAATTGACCAATTCATGAAAGTCAAACCAGACCCCATCCGCGCCGGTTTAGTAGCAGCCGTAGCCGGAAAACAAGCCGACGCACACGGCTTATCTGGTTTAGCAGTAGTCGCTGATTTTATTTCTTTATACGTTAAATATTTAATTCCCAAAGACGGCACAGCCCCGGAAAAAGTAGACTCACTTTTAGCCGAAGCCACCCAAAACCAATATGATCAACTTGCACAAATAGCCCAAAAACATGGCGTAAAATTATAGTCGTGAAATCATAGCCGTGAAATCATAGCCGTGAAATAAATTTCCGGCTAAAAGCATAAACCCATTAAAATGGGTTAGAAAATTTTTTCTAGTTAGCTTTAGCTAACTTCAGCTTTAAGCCCGAACTTTAGTTCAGGGCTTATTTTAAAGCTTGTTTATAATTTAGCCAAAGAACTTTCTAATAAAAACTCAGAAGCAAATTGATTTTGTAAACTTATTTGTTCAATATAACCGCTTAAACATTGAGCAATAAAATAGGACAAATTAACCGGAACAGCATTACCAATCATTTGTTCTAAATCTGTTTTTGTTCCTTCAAAAATAAACGTTTCAGGAAAAGTCTGGATATAACTCCTTTCCAGTGTAGTTAAAGGTCTAACATTTTCATTTATTCCTACAGGATCAGCAGGATGTTTTTGATATGTTTTAGGAATAGGTCTATTAACTCCCCTAATAGTAGGACTAGGTTCATCAATACTAAAAATAGCCCTTCTTGCATAACTACGCGGATGCCGATAATAATATTCAATCCCTAATTTATCACCAAAATAATCTCTAACAGTCATAGATTTATTAGATAAACTTTTAGTAATAAAATCCTCTAAAAAATCATCTTTACCTAATAAATGACCGATTAAAAAAAACCTTTTTCTTTTTTGAGGAACACCACACAAACTAGCATCAATAACTTTTTCCGTTAAACCAAAGCCAACAGATTTTAGAATACTGCGAACTATATTACACTGTTTACTATTTTTAAATCTATCAACATTTTCTATCACGAAAAATAAAGGTTTAATCTCAGCAACTATTTGAGCAAACGCAATTGATAAATCATTCCTTTCCGAATCTTCAAACCGCTTACCAGCACTAGAAAAATCTTGACAAGGAGGACTACCAATAATTATCTCAGGACATAACTTTTGGAAAACTGTAAAATCATGATTTAACTTACTCAAATCTAGAGAAAATATATCATGTTTAAAATTTTGACGATAAACATTAATAGCCGCTTGCCAATTATCATAAGCTGCAACAAGTGAAAAACCCGCATTCTGAAATCCTAAAGATAACCCTCCGCAACCAGCAAACAAATCAATTACTTTCAGATTACCTAATTTTTGGGAATTTGACATATTAGCTCTATTTATGAATCACTAATCATTTATAAATATATCAAGATTATTCAAAATTGCAGCATCAAATCTTCTTTCAGGACTTAATAAATTTTGCCCTCCTCCTAAAATAATATTTTTGATTTCTGTTTTTTTTATTCTTGGCTGTATTAACTCAGGTGATATCATATATGAATTTGTTTTAGAACCATTTAAAGCAAATGCTTTATCAGACTGAGCATTATAAGTTAGCTTTTTAACAACATCTTCACAGGATATTTTACCTTCTCGTCCAAAATCATATAACATTTTCGCCAGCCAAATAACAGACCTAGTATATCTTCCAATTCCTTCATTTTTCTTAATAGATTCTAATGCTGCATCAAAAAACAATCTAGTAAAAGCAAAATTACTCCAAACAAACATATCTAAGCAATTCTCACTAAGCATAAATGTTTTACCTTGAGTTTTCCATATTGGTTGTAAAACTAAAGGTTCTTGTAAATGAATATATTTAACTAATAATTCGTCTATCAAATTAATTATTAAAGGTATTTGAGGAAGTATTAAATCTAAATCTTTCCAATCGTGAAAATGAGAACATATAGGCTCTAATAAATTTAAAATATCTGGTCTGTTATTTTTAAATTTATTTGCAATACCTAAAGCTAAATAAATTATTGTTACAGGTCTAATAACAATTTCACATCCATATTTATTTTCTTCTAATTTATATGTAGAATTATCTGGTAAGGCTGTTAATTTTACTTCCAAACACCTTACAGACTGATTATTAGATTTATCCATAATAACTAAATCTGTTTTAGGCAATTTATCTAAAACTATAGTTCTATAAGGTGGAAAATCAGCTTCAAAACTAAAATATAAGTTAGAACTGTCATAATTTAAAGTAAATAATTCAGAAACATCTATTTTTTTATGTTTTGTTTTACGATTTTCATCTAAAACTATATACACTGGCTGCTGTTCTATATAAGCCATATAACAAGCTAAAGCTGTTGGAAAAGAACTATTAAATTGATTTTTACCCCAGCTTTTAGGATTAGAGAACTTTCGGTTACAACGCTCATCCTCTAAACCAAATAACCCAGGCATAACTAAATCAGTATTTTTCATACACTTTTTAAAATTTATTTCAATAAGACTGAGTAAGAATATACAATATATTGCTTGGAGTTGTACATAATATTAGCTATTAATTTTTATAACAAATCATACATAATTACAAATAGTACACAATATGGTACGTTATATGCTTTCTATTAACGCACCATATTAATATTTATAAGAATCATCTAGAATTTATCCATGATTTATCAGAAATGTTGAATGTCGTAACAAAACTTTACATACTAAGATATAATAGTCCTATCAAGAGGTTAAATGTCAACATTTCATGATATTCTCCATCCAATGAACATAGCTAGTTTGTTGACACATACATGATTGTAAATAG